>JANWYM010000890.1 GCA_025055355.1 Abditibacteriales bacterium | reverse complement strand
CTCGATGGGCTTACCTTTGGAGGTGACAAGCAGATGAACCCTCAGCCCATAAAAGGAACGCCTCTTGCGGGTGCTGTTAGAGTTCACCAACCCCAGCGGCAACCGCGTCACCTACCGCGCGCGGGTGTTGGCAGGCGAAGGGGCGCGGTGAACCGTTCAGTTCATAGGCGATGCTAACAAACTCAGGAGCGATGCGGTTGCCCTCTATATCCCCAAGGGAAGAGGAGCTCTCCTCGGGGTTGCCGCGACGAGAAAAGCCCCATTTTTAGTTGGGCGCATTACGTAAAATTTGCAACCTTGTCGAAGCGCGCCCAGAGGGCACCCGTAGGGGCTGCAGATTCTGCGTAATGCACCCTCTCAGTTTACTTTTTTGCTTGCACCGTCTCCGACAGCACCGCCCAGAACCGCTCCGCCAACCCCGTGTGCCCTGCGTCGTTCAGGTGCAACCCGTCGGCTGCCATGTTTGCGGGGTTATACATCAAATCGCCCGCGCCTAAGTCAACGACGTGAACACCGTATTTTTGGGCGAGGCGCGTGGTGATGGCGTTGATGGCGTCGGCGCGGGTTTGCATCTGTCGTTTCTCCGCTGCGCTCATCGCGGCAGCAAAGGGTTGTTCCGACATGCGCGGCAGGTTGGCGGCGGCGATGACGGCGTCGGTTTTCGTCGTCAGCGTTTGAAAGATGCGTTCCAAGTTTTCCTCAAATGTCTGCAAACTGATGTCCCCGCGTACGTCGTTGCCGCCCGTCCAAAGCGTCACCACCTTCGGCTTGAACCGCACCGCGAGCGGCAGTTGCCGCTCCGCCAAATCCGTGACCAGCGCGCCGCTTTTGCCGACGTTCTCCAATTTCCAGTTCGCCCCCGTCTCCGCCCGCAACCGCCGGAGGATCTGATAAACGTAGCCCATCTCCTGCCGACTGGCGCCGACTGACTGCGTGTCGCTCGCACCCATCGCCACATAGACGGGGCGCGGAGCGGGTGGCGCGGCAGGCCGTTTCTTGCGGCAGCCGGGGGTTGAAACGAGACACAACAAGGACAGAAGAAGGAGAAGGAGGGAAGGAGAGGTGTATGGGAGTATGGGCGCATGACAAAGACACCGCAATTGGTTGAGGTCGGGTGTCCTTTGCACGTTCACACCTTTATACACCGCTTGCTCTCGGCTCATCGCACGTTCACTTCCTTTCTTACCGTCCCCCCCTTCTGCGCGTTCGCTACGATGGTCGCTTTCCCCTGCCTCCCTCTCGTGAGGCGCACGAACCATTCCACTTCCCTTTTGCCCGACAGCGCGGCAAGGTGTCCGAGGTCGTGCTGCACGGCGCGGGAGAGACACTCCAGGTTTTTGTCCAGTTGCAGCGCCACCGTCACAGGGCGCGTGGACTTGAGTTTTAAGGCTTGCTCGGTGATGTTCGTCGGGAAGCCGCCGGCGTTGACGACGTTCGCCCGAATGCGGAACACGCTGCCACCGACATTGGTAACATCCACGTTGCGCACGTCCAGTTGAGGGAAGCGGCTGGC
>JANWYM010000088.1 GCA_025055355.1 Abditibacteriales bacterium | reverse complement strand
CCCCAACATGACCGCCTCCGCCTCGATGCCCCCTACCCCCCAGCCCAGAACGCCCAGACCGTTAATCATCGTTGTGTGGCTGTCCGTGCCGACGAGCGTATCGGGGAAGGCGACGCCGTCGCGGGTCTGCACGACTGAAGCGAGGTATTCGAGGTTGACCTGATGGACGATCCCCGTCGCGGGCGGCACGACGCGGAAATTCGCAAACGCCTGCTGCCCCCAGCGCAGGAACGCATAGCGCTCGCGGTTGCGCGCGAACTCCAACTTTGCGTTGAGCGCGAGCGCATCAGGCGAACCGAAGGCGTCCACCTGAACGGAGTGGTCAATCACCAGATCCACCGGCACGAGCGGATTGATGCGCTTCGGGTCACCGCCCAACCGTGCAATGCCGTCGCGCATCGCTGCCAAGTCCACCACACATGGCACGCCCGTAAAATCCTGCAAAATCACACGGGCGGGCAGGAACGGCAGTTCCTTCGGCGTGGGCGAGTGCGCGTTCCACTGCGCGAGCGTCACCACGTCCTCCTCATTCACAAACTGCCCGCCGCAATGACGCAGCAGGTTTTCCAGCAGAACCTTGATGGAGAACGGCAGCCGCCCTATCGCAGCGACACCTTCCTTCTCCAATTGCTCCAAAGCGTAGATTGTCACCTCGCCCGCGCCGCTGGTCAGACGGCGGCGGGTGCTGCAGGGGAAATGTGCCATACTGGATTTCTCCTCATCGCCGTTATTGATCGCTCTGCCACAGAATATAACGGATTCGGCGGGGAAAGTCAAAGGGGCTTGTTGCAAAAACCATTTGACACCTCCGCGGAGAACCCTTATAATCTAAGCACATCCCCTAACGGAGATTGAGGTGAGCGAGGTTCGATGAAAGAACGAGAGGGTGGTTTCCCGATTGCGGCGATGATTGTTGTGCTCGTCTTAGTGTTTGCAGCCATCGGTGGAGGCACGTTATTCTTGCTGGGAACGCAGAGGTAGCGCGGACAAGGGAAAGGCGGTTGCGGGCTTCCACCCCTCATGGCAGTCACAGTCTCAGCCCGATGTTCAAACTGTTGCTGGAAACCCTCTTTGCGCCCAACCGCGCTTTGCGGCAGGTGGCGGAGGAGCGTCCCGTGCTGCTGGCGGCGGTCCTCGCGCTGTTGGGTGCATGGGGTTGGGCGTTCGGGACGCGGCTGGCGTTCTCGGCGGGTTTTCTAACGCCCGCTGACCTCGTCCGCCAGTTCTTCCCGATGACCCAATCGCTGTGTCAGACAGCGTATCAAGGTCATTGGTTGTCGCTCCTGCTGCTGTTTTTTCCGGTGGCTCTGTTAACCTGGTTCTTCCGGAGCGCGGCGCTGCATCTGTTGGCAGAGTTATTGGGCGGCAGTGGGAAAGGGTTCAGTGTGCTGGCAACGGTCGGCTTCGCCGACCTGCCGCTCGTGCTGCTGCTGCCGACGGCGTGGTTGTGCCGCTATATGGCAGGTAGTCCCCCATCGCTTGGAGCCGTGACGCTCTGGTATGTCCTTGCGGCGCTGCTGCATCTGTGGTCTTGGACGCTTACCGTTTTGGGCATCCGCCTCACGCACCGCCTTCCCACCGGCACCGCCGCGGCGGTCTACGTGCTGGTCGGGGTCGCGTTTTTGGGGGTGTCCCTGCTGCTCACGTTCGCTGGTCCGCCTGTGTCAGTTACCAGATAACTACGGGAGGGGTGAGAAGCATTCAGAGTTACACCGTTGGACGCGGAGTCCCCAACAAGTTGTGGACCCCGCGCGCAACGGCGTAACGCTCTCACTATGCTATTCTTCGTCAAAGTGCGCGTTGAACCGAAGGAGTTATCTCAGGATGCCTTGTGGGACCTATGGGAGAAAGAAGCCGAAGCCGCCCTGCAGGCGAAGGCAGCCGGCGCGGTCGTCGCCCTCTACAAAGTCGTGGGGCAGCGGCGCGTTATCGGCATCGTAGATGTGCCATCGCATGATGACCTCGACCGCATCTTTATGGCGGGGCTGCCGATGGCGCACTATCTGGAGTTTGAGGAAATCATCCCCATCCGCCGCTACGAAGACTTCGCGGATGACATCAAGCGGCGGTGGAAGTAACCTCAGTAAGTCAGAATTGGTTGGGTGCATTACGCAGGCTTTGCAGCCTCTCCGTATAAGGGCACCCGTAGGGGCGCGCTCCTACAAGGTTGCAAATTTTGTGTAATGCACTCCCATTGGTTTGCCTGCCCTCCCGCTGACCTTGCGTCGGCGGGGTGCGAGCCAATTGTGACTCACTGAACCTTGTCTCCTCAATGACTGACCATGAGCAAAGTCCTTCTCGTCGACGCTTACAGCCTCATCTTCCGCGCCTTCTACTCGACGCCGCCGCTGACCACCAAGGACGGGCAGCCGACCAACGCGGTCTACGGTTTCCTGCGGATGCTGCTCAAACTCCTGCGCGAAGAGCAGCCCGATTACATCGTTGTCGCGTTCGATGCGATGGGTCCGACTTTTCGCCACCAAGCGTTTGACGACTACAAAGCCACGCGTCAGGAAACACCGTCGGATTTGCTGTCGCAGTTCGCCATCGTGCAAGAGGTGCTGGACGCTTTCGGCATCATGCGCGCGGAGGTGCGCGGCTACGAAGCGGATGACATCATCGGCACCCTCGCCCGCCGCGCCGCAGCGGAAGGCAAACAGGTCCTTGCCGTCACGGGCGATCACGACATGTTGCAACTCGTCAGCGACCGCGTGCAGGTCATGGTCACGGAGCGCGGCATCTCGCAGACAACGCGCTACGACCCCAAAGCCGTGGAGGAACGCTACGGCTTCCCGCCGCCGTTGATTCCCGACTACAAAGGCTTGCGCGGCGACGCCTCCGACAACATCCCCGGCGTGCCCGGCATCGGGGAGAAAACGGCCAAGGAGTTGGTGCAACGGTTCGGCAGCGTCGAAAACATCCTTGCGCACGTCGCCGAGGTCAAACCCGCCCGCGCCAAAGTTGCGCTGGAACAGCACGCCAATCAAGCCCTGTTCAGCAAACGCCTCGCCACCATCGTCACCGACCTGCCGCTGGAGTTCGAGTGGAAAGAGTGCGCCTGCCGCACATTCGACGCGGGGAAAGTTCGCCCCGTGCTGGAAAAGTATGAGTTCCACTCGCTCCTCAACCAATTCGCCCTGCGCCCCGCGCCCGTTGCCGTGAACGTCCAAGCCTTCCAACCTGCTAACTTGCCCACCGCGCCTTATGCCGTTTACGTGGATGCTACGAACGACACGGTGCACGGCATCGCGATCTGTGCAGAGGAATCCTCTGCCACTTACATCATTGCTGATGACATTCCTGAACTCAAAGCCGCCCTGGAAAACCCGGAGGTTGCGAAGTTCACGCACGACTACAAAACCACGCTCCGCCTCCTGCGGCGCTGCGGCATCGAACTGCGCGGCGTCACCGCCGATACGATGCTGATGTCCTACCTGCTCAACCCCGCCCGCCAGAACCACCCGCTGTCCGACGTCGCCCGCGAAAACACCACCCTCGAACTCCCGCAGCGCGAACAACGCCCCGCGTCAACGTTCTTATTTGACGAGGGAGACGCAACCCAGAAGACGGAAGACGCAGCACGCAACACGCAATACGCTTGCGCGGCAGCCGCCGCCATCTTCCGCCTTGTTCCCGTCCTGCGCCAACGTCTGGAAGAGGTCGGCGAACTCAAACTGTTTGAAGAGATCGAACTCCCGCTGCCGCCGATCTTGGCGGACATGGAGGAGGCGGGGATGCTGTTAGACGTGGCGTATCTGCGACAACTCGCCGAGGAGCTGGGCAAAGAGGCGGACCGCATCGAAGGCGAAATCTTTGAACTGGCGGGGCAGGAGTTCAACCTCAACTCACCCAAGCAGTTAGGCGCGATCCTGTTTGACAAGTTGGGCTTGCCCGCTGGGCGCAAAACCAAAACGGGCTACTCCACCGACGCCAGCGTGCTGGAACAACTGGCGGAGAAACACGACATCGCGCGGAAAATCCTCGCTTACCGCGAGGTGGCGAAACTCAAGTCCACCTACGCGGACGGCTTGCTCGCGCTGGTCAATCCCACCACCCACCGCGTTCACACCACGCTCCTTCAGACCGGCACCGCCACCGGACGGCTTTCCTCGCAGGAGCCGAACCTGCAAAACATCCCGATTCGCACCGACATCGGACAACAGTTCCGCCGCGCCTTCATCGCCCCGTCTGGGCATGTTCTCGTGTGCGCCGACTACTCGCAGATTGAACTGCGTATCCTCGCGCACATCACGCAAGACCCCGCGCTGGTGCAGGCGTTCCAGAACGATGAGGACGTTCATGCCCGCACCGCTGCGCACATCCACCAAGTCGCCCCTGCCGAGGTCACTGCCGAACAGCGCCGCTTGGCGAAAATGGTCAACTACGCGGTGATTTACGGCTTGAGTGCGTTCGGCTTGGCGCAGCAACTCAAAATCGAACCCGCCGAAGCGCAGGCGTTCATTGACGCCTACTTCGCCACCTTCCCCGGCGTGCGCCGCTACATTGACGAAACGCTGCACAAAGCGCGGGAGGTGGGCTACGTCACCACCCTGTTTGGACGCCGCCGTTACATTCCTGACATTCACGTTGCCAACCAGACCGTCCGTCAAGCCGCCGAGCGCGCCGCCATCAACGCTCCCATTCAAGGCTCCTCCGCTGACATCATGAAATTAGGCATGATCCGCGCCTACCAGGCGCTCAAGCAACGCCCTCACCTTAAAGCCCGCATGGTGTTGCAAGTCCACGACGAACTCATCTTTGAAGCCCCCGCCTCCGAAGCCCCTGAAATCGCCACCCTCGTCCACGACGCGATGAGCCGCGCGTTTGCACTCCGCGTGCCGCTGAAAGTAGATGTGAGCGTGGGGACGAATTGGAGGGATAAGGAACCGGTGGTTTTGAGCCTTTGACCCCTATTCCTCCTTCGGTCAGCCTGTTTCTGCCGATGACCCCTGGTCAAGTAGCAAGTAGACTGTCATGGCAGCGATGTTGTCACATCGACTCTACTTCTGTTATACTCTAAGGCAGAGGACGGTAATGACACAGACTCTATTTGATGACATCGAAATGACACCAGCGATAGCAGTCAACGGTGGCGGGCAAGAGCGCGAACGAATTGCGCGCAAGTTCGCCCCGCTGCTGCGTGAGGAGCCACGCCTGGGCAGCCTCGTCGCCTACGGCGGCAATCGCTCCGTGCCGTTTCTGCGGCTCTACCGCTACAAGGAAGCGTTCTCCTTTGAACTCGTCCGTGAGTTTCAACGCCGGTTTGCCCTGACGCCTGCCGATTACGTTTTTGACCCCTTCGCAGGGATGGGCACCACGCTGTTTGCCTCCATGCTGCAAGGCATGGACTCCATCGGCGTTGACCGTCTGCCCATCGCTTGCTTCGTTGCTCAGACGTTACCTAAGTTCCTATCGTGCCAATGCGGACAACTTCGCGCGGCGTTTGAGCGGCTGGTGCGCATTGTGCCAGAAATCGAACCTGCGCCCGCTGCGATGGACGTTGCCATCATGCCGCTGGCGTTTTTGGAGGAAACGCGGCTGGAACTGTGCCGTTGGAAGGCGGCGATTGAAACGCTGGATGGCGACCTGCGCGATGTGTTCCGTTTGCTGTTCTTCGCCATTTTGGAAGCGACCAGTTTCACGTCGAAGGACGGGCAGTTTTTGCGGCTTAAGAGGGATAAAGTTACCGCCGACCCCACTGACGTGCTCCAACAGAAAGTCGCGGAAGCAGAAGCCGACCTTGCCCGTGCCCCGCGTCTCTTTCCGTTCTGGGAGCAGGCGAAAAATCACCTGCCGACGGTCTGCGTGGGGGACACCCGCGACCTGACGGGCACGCCGTTCCGTCGCCCGCCAACTGCCATCATCACCTCCCCGCCCTACGTCAACCGCTATGACTACACGCGCAGTTACTGTCTGGAACTTTGCTTTCACTTCATCCGCAACTTCGACGACCTGAAAGCGATTCGCTTCGGCGTGCTGCGCTCGCACATCGAATCGAAAGTCGGCAGCGACGAGCAGCCCCCTCATCCCGTCATCGCCGAAGTCGTGGACGCGCTCAAACCGAAAGACCTGAACAACCCGCGTATTCCACTCATGCTCATCGGCTACTTCGTGGATATGCAGAAGGTCATTGCGGAATGGGCGCGAGTGCTGGCACGCGGTGCGCAGGTGGCAATGGTGGTGGACAACGTGCGATTTGAGGGTGAGTTAGTGCCTGTGGATTTGGTGCTGTCAGAGATGGCAGAGTCCGTCGGCTTCCGCGTTAAGGAAATCATCGTCACCCGCTATAAGGGCAACAGTTCGCAGCAGATGAAAAAGTATGGGCGCGTGCCGGTGCGTGAAAGTATTGTGGTCTGGCAGTTAGAGGGATAGCGCAGCAAAGAACCGCCGCCGTTCAGCAGGATCGGCAATGACAGATTCAATAGCGAAGTAAGCGTCCAAATCAGGCGAGGCATCAGCGTCGGCGCGAAAGCGGGCAGTCATAGCAGTCGCGGGCATGAGCAGGACGGTCCTGGGACGCTTTCCGCGCCTGCTTGCATATTGCAAACTTTTCAGTGTAGCGCCCAACCGCTCCAGCACACCTGCTGTGTCAATCCCGCCCTTGATCTCAGCAACACACTCCAGGGTATTATCTCTGGTGTAAATCGCCGTGTCGGGGTCACTGGCAAAAACCACGCGCCGCCCGTCTGTCAGCCGAATGACCCGTGTGCCGCCCTTCTTATCTTCTGTGACTTCTGCAACCACTCCTTGCGCTCGCAGATGCTCCTCAATCAGTTCTCTCACTTGTTTTTCGGCGCGCTGTCCCTTCACATTCTGCGACGTGCCCTGCGCCTGCGCTCCCGCCGCCATCCCGCGCCACAAATCGAACTCGCGGGCGTCAATCTCTGCATCAGCGTCCACCAGCACGCTGATAATCCTGTTGAGGTGACAGGCAATCGCTAATGCGCGATCATCGGTCAGGGGGCTGCCTTGCACTTCATGGCGAGTCACAGGTAATCCTACATTGTTCATAGACTTCTGCGAAACCATTGCCAGCATACGGTAGTAGCCGACACGACGCGGATTAGCGATGAGAACGGAAGGATGGGCAAAGACGCGGACAGGCTTGATGCCGCGATGAATGACCTTGTTCCATGCACTTTCAGCGATGTTCAGGGCGTCTTTGTCCCAACTGAGGCGTTCGCCTCTGACCACCTCAATCTCGCGGGCAATCTCCAGCAAGCCCCATTCATGAAGTTTGGCATGGAAGAGTTGGCTTTTGGTCAGTTGGTCAAGTGCCCATGCCTCTTTGTTATGTCCGCGTTTGGTTCTCATCATTCCCCTTTGATAGGCATCCCCACTGCCCCGTCTATCTGCTTGTCCTGTGCTGCTGCAACTCGCAGCACGCACCCAAAGCAACCCACCGCTCATGCCTCTACCAAACATCGCTCTGCGTTCTCTGGCAGCGACATGAGGCTTCTCAGTGACGTTGACGACTACGCCCACCATTCCGTAACCTCCCCCACCATCCGTCCGTTGACGGCGCGGGCGGCGGTCTCGCCGTAGACGCGGATGAGGTCTTTGCGGGCATCGGCGCGTCACATAGCTTAACGAGCCTGCTTCGCCCCCGTTGCTCGTTTTCTCGCTCCCTTCGTCTCTGCCGCCTCGTCCAGATACCACCACCAGTGCGTGCGCGGGATGGCGTTGCGCTGGCGGTAGGAGCGCAGATACTGCGGCGACAGGCGCGCTAAGACCTCCTTCCGCATGAGCAGCAAATCGCCGTCCAGGGCGACGACCTTCATGCGGTAAGGCAGCAGTTTGGGGTCGTTAGGGTAGCGGGCGAAGTCCCCCTCTATCTCGCTGCGGCAAAAGAGCGCATGGTCCAGGTCATCACTCAGGTCATACAGCCCCCGCTTGATGAACTTGGGCAAAATGCGCGTGAGCATCAACTCATATTCCTGCCAAGCCGTTTGAAACCCATGAAACTCCTTGCGGCTCATTTTCATCGCCATCACCTTTTAGGTTGACGTAAACAAACAACATCACTCTGATTGTTCATGTAACTCTCAATCCGAGCGCAGCGGAAGCAAGTTTTAATCTGGCTCTGGTAGCCTTCCTCATCGGGCTGCCACGCCACGAACAGCTCCGTCTCCGGGTGGTAGAAGTCGTAGCGCGGCTGACCTTTCTCGTGACGGTAACGCCACACCCCTAACGACTTGCTCTTCAACACGCGCTCCACATCGCGGTCGGAGAACGGGCGTTCCTGCGTCTTGTCATACAACTCGTTCGCAATCTGTCCCGCCTGCCAAGCCGCCAACGCCGCCGCTTGCGCCGCCTTTGCTTGCTCCTCCTGCGTGGGGGTCGCCATCAGTCGCCTCCGCGCTTATCGGTTCTTCCAGTCTCTTAGCATACTTCATTTCCGCCGCCCGCGCAACCAACGATGCCCCTTGCCGCGACGTTCTGTGACCTCGACAGCAATCTGCCCTTTGACGGGCGGGCGTGGGCGGTCAGTTCCACGACGCCGGTGGTCTCGCCGTAGACGCGAATAAGGTCTTGGAGGGCATCGGTGTTAGGAGACGGGGAGGGCGACGGTCTGCGTGCTGTCCGCCATTGCGCTTCCGCTGAAAGAAATCTACATGGAGCGGAGAAAAAGAGATGAGAACTCATGAGCGTAGGCGGCGCATAATAGCCCGCGACGCCGTCGCAGCGCGACGGGCTACATTGCGGCGCAACGCAAAAGTGCAGGAGCCTAACCATGTCCCATACCACAACGCGCCTTCGCCAACTTCTCGCCCAGCCGGGGATTATTCGCAGTCTGGGGGCGCATGATGTGTTCACCGCGCTCCTCGTGGAGCAGGCGGGGTTTGAGACGGTGTTCATTGGCGGGTTCGGCACCTCGGCGAGTTTGTTGGGGCTGCCGGATTTGAACTTCCTGACGATGAGCGAGATGGCGGACGCGGTGCGCCGGATGGCGAGCCGCGTTGCGATTCCCGTCATCGCGGATGGCGATACAGGGCATGGGGATTTGCACAACGTGCAGCGCACAGTGGAGGCGTTCGAGGCGGCAGGAGCAGCGGGTGTTTTGCTGGAAGACCAAGTCATGCCCAAGCGTTGCGGGCATTTCGCGGACAAGCAGGTGATTCCCGCCGACGAGATGGTGCTGAAAATCAAAGCCGCCGTGCGCGCTAAGAGCGACCCGCACTTCGTCATCTTCGCCCGCACCGACGCGCGGCAGATGAACGGACTGGACGACGCCATCGAGCGCGTCAATCGCTACTGCGACGCGGGCGCGGACATCGCCTTCATCGAAGCCCCGCAGTCCCTCGCGGAATTGGAGGAAATCCCTAAGCGCGTCCCTTATCCGCTCTTCGTCAACATGCTTACCGGCGGTGTGACGCCCATCCTGTCGGTGAAGGAGTTGGAGCAACTCGGCTACAAAATCGTCGTCTGCCCGATTGAGAGTCTGCTCCTCACTGGCGCGGCGATGATGAAACTCTGCCGCGTCTGGATGGAAGAAGGTCGCGTGGACCGACTGGTGGAGCGCGAGGGGCTGTCGTTCGAGGACGTGAAAAGGGTGCTGGGGCTGGAGCGGTATCTGCGACTGCGCGAGGAATTATAATCGTCCGCGTCGTCGGTCGTTTTGGAGGTTCGAGGACGAGGACGATTTTCAAGGGGCAAGCAGACAATGGGCGCTGGTCGTTTTGTTATCTGCGTTGTTCTTATGGTCGTCGTCCTTGCCACCAGCGCGGCAGAGGGGCATTACGCTCTGCGCAGCGGGCAATCTGACATCGCACGAAAGGAGTTGATACAACTGATGAACGATCCGCAAACTTCACCCCCGGAGCAACTCCACCTCCGTCTGGAACGCGCCCACAGCCTGCGCAGCGCGGGCAGGTTCGAGGCAGCGCGGCAGGAGTATGCCGCCCTCGCGGCATCAGACGAGGCGTCAGGGCCTCTGAAAAGTTACGCGCGGTTGCTCATCGCCCATACGTTTGTGGCGGAGAAAAACTACCCGGCGGCGCGGGAATCCTTCCGGCAACTGCTCGCGACGCCCGACCTGCCGCTCAGTCACGCGATGGAAGCGGCGGAGATGCTGCGCGAAGTTGACCGCTTGCCGGCGGGATTGCCGCCGCGTGACCCGGCGTGGTCGCGGGTGTCGTTGCCCCACGGAGGGGCGGGCGTCCCTGCCAGCCCGCTGACGTTGTTCGTGTCTCCCCATGGCGAGGACAGCAACCCCGGCACAGCGCAGCGCCCGCTGGCGACGTTCGCGGGCGCGCAGAAAGCCCTCCGCGCCCTGAAAGCGCGCGGCGCGTTGCCAGCGGGGGGAGTCACCGTAACGTTTCGAGGCGGCGAGTATCGCCTGACCGAAACCGTCAAGTTGACTGCGGAAGACTCCGGCACACCTCATGCGCCCATCATCTATCGCGCCGCGCCCGGTGAAACGGTGCGGTTCACGGGCGGCGTGCGGCTGCGCCACTTCGCGCCCGTGCAAGACGCCGCTGTGCTGGCTCGATTGCCTCAAGAGGCGCGCGGCAAGGTCGTGCAGGTCAACCTGCGCGAGCAGGGCGTCAGCGACTTCGGCAAACTCCATCCGCACGGGTTTGGCTTCTCGCCCAACCCGGTGACGGAAGTTTTCTTCAACGGGCAAGCGATGCACCTCGCGCGGTATCCGAACGAGGGCTGGATGCAGACGGGCAAAATCGTCGCGGAGAAGACGACAGCGGGCGGGTTCGCGTTCGAGTATGCGGACGACCGCCCGGCGCGTTGGGCGCAGGCGAAGGACGTTTGGCTCTACGGCTACTGGCGCTACCTCTGGGCGGACAGCGGCATTCCGGTGGCGACGATTGACCCCGCGACGCGCTGCATTCAAACCGCTGCCCAGCCCTCTTACGGCGCGCAGAGCGGCATGCCTTACTTTGCCTACAACCTCCTCGAAGAATTGGACGCGCCGGGCGAGTGGTATCTGGACAGAGCGAGCGGCATGCTCTATCTCTATCCGCCGTCCGACGTAGCGACGGCGACGGTTGAAATCTCGGTGCTGTCCACACCGCTTGTGCAGATGGATGGCGTCTCGCACGTCACGCTGCAAGGGCTGACCTTTGAGTTGGGACGCGGCGACGGTATCGTCATCAATGGCGGCGAACGCTGCCTGTTGGCGGGTTGCACGGTGCGCAAGATAGGCGGCACCGCGGTCATCATCAACGGCGGCTCACATCACGGCGTGTTCGGCTGCGACCTTTACACGCTCGGGCGCGGTGGCACCTCGGTCCAAGGCGGCGACCGCAGGACGC
>JANWYM010000889.1 GCA_025055355.1 Abditibacteriales bacterium | reverse complement strand
CATTCCACACCTAGCTACGCATGTAACAGGCGAGTGTGAGGTGTGGTCATTCTGGGGTGCGGCAGTGACACTGCTGCATTCCAGAACATAACCTAGCTACCACTCCTGATAGGCAAACGTGCGGCGCAAGCCCTCTTCAAAGGCAACCTGCGGCGCGTAGCCTAAATACTGCCCGGCGCGTTCGATGCTCGCCAGAGAGTGTTTCACATCGCCGGGTTTGGGGGGCATGTAAATCACCTGCGCGGAGCGGTTCATCAACTGCTGCAGCGACGCGACCATATAGTTGAGCGTGTAGCGCGCCCCGCAGCCGACGTTGAACACTTGACCTGCCGCGTCGGGCGCGTCCATCGCCAGCGCGTTGGCGCGGACGACGTTCTCCACGAACGTAAAATCGCGCGACTGCTCGCCGTCACCGTAAATCGTCAGCGGTTGACGGTCCATCATTTTGGTAATGAACTTGGGGATGACGGCGGCGTATTGCGACGCGGGGTCTTGGCGCGGACCGAAGACGTTGAAGTAGCGCAGCACAACGGTCTCCAGCCCGTAGAGTTGGTAGAACAAGCGGCAGTAATGCTCGCCCATCAGTTTCGTCGCCGCGTAAGGCGACAGCGGCTGAGGCGGCAGGTCCTCACGCTTGGGCAGGGTTGGATTATCGCCGTAGACCGAGGAGGAGGAGGCGAACACGACGCGGCGCACCTGCGCGTCGCGGGCGGCGACCAGCACGTTGAGGGTGCCGTCCACGTTGACAGCGTTCGCGGCGAGGGGGTCGGCAATCGAGCGCGGCACGGACGGCAGGGCGGCTTGGTGAAACACATACTCCACCCCAGCGACGGCGCGGCGCACAAGGCCGAGGTCGCGGATGTCCCCCTCAATGAGTTCTATCTGGGACATCACTTCATTCAGGTTCTCCTGTTTGCCAGTCGCAAAATTATCCAGAACCCGCACAGTGTGTCCCTGACGCAGTAAGTATCCTGTGAGGTGCGAGCCGATGAAGCCCGCACCGCCTGTCACTAAGCAAATCGCCATGGTAACTCCTTTGAGGGAACCCGCGCAGGACGGGAGGGGAGGAGGCGGGGCGAGATGAAGAGGGCACCTAAGAACCTATCCAAGAGCCTCTCCCGATTGAAACAGGTTGTGTCACTGTAACCCTTCATGTCAACGGGGGTTTTCGGATAGGCTCTGAATACCCCTACGCTACTTTCTTCGGCTGAAGAGCATCTTGAAGGGGGTCATGAGGAAAATTTTCCAATCGAGGAGCAGGCTCTGGTTGAAAACATACATCAGGTCATATTTAATTTTGTCGTGCACGTTCACGAGGTAGCCTGCGTTAATCTGGGCTAATCCGGTGATGCCCGGCTTGACGGTATGTCGCAGGGAATAGGCGGGGATTTCCCGTTCATATTGCTCGACGAACACCGGACGCTCCGGGCGCGGTCCGACAATGCTCATCTCCCCGCGCAGCACGTTGACGAACTGGGGGCACTCGTCAATTTTGGTGCGGCGGAGGATGCGCCC
>JANWYM010000888.1 GCA_025055355.1 Abditibacteriales bacterium | reverse complement strand
ACTGGTCACTGGTCACTGGTCACTGGTCACTGACGATGCTTGTCGGCTTTACCCTCGCCGCCCTCCAACTCCTGCCCACGCTCGAACTCGGTCAGCGCAGCACGCGCAGCGGAGGGCACCAGTATCACGAGGTCGTGGTGAACGGTTTGCCCTTCCATCACCTCATCACCTTCCTCGTCCCCAACTTTTTCGGCAACAACAAAGTCGGCTGGTGGGGGGGGATGGTCGGCACGCCGCTCAACTTCATTGAGATGACCGGCTACGTCGGCGTGCTACCGTTGGCGCTTGCGCTGCTGGCGATCTGCTTCTGCCGCCATCGTCACGTCTATTTCTTCGCAGGGTTGGCTCTCTTCTCCTTACTCATCGCCATGGGCACACCGCTCTACGCCCTCTTTTTTTACCTCGTTCCCGGCTTCAACCAACTCGCCGCCCCCGCCCGCATCCTCTACCTGCTGGATTTCTGTCTCGCCGTGCTCGCCGCCTTCGGTGCGGAACGGTTAGCGTTGATCGGTTGGCACGTTGACAAGTCGGAACGCTCCAACGTTGCAACCCGCCAACCTGCCAACCCGCCGACCTGCCAACGCGCCAACGGCGGCATGTTGCGCTTCTGCGTTCTCTTCGCCTTACTATCCCTCGCGGCTCTCGTCGCCGCCATATTGGGATTCTCTGCTTTCTTCTTCCATGAAGAACTTTATCCCTATGCAGTCATCCAAGTAGTGTGGGGTGTTGTCTTCATCGGAGCGACGGTGCTGGTGATAGGATATCAAGTCAGGCAGGGAGTGAAGGCGAAGGTACCAGGAGGCATGATAGCCATCGGCTTGGCAGTCACCGACCTGTTCCTGTTTGGGATGGACTTCAATCCCGTGTGCGACGCGCGTATTTTAGACGTGACGCCAGAGAGCGTGAAGTATCTGCGGGCTGACCGCTCGCTCTATCGCATGCTGTCTCTCGCCCCGCCGGAGGACGCTAAGGGCTTCCTTCACTGGATGCCGCCCAACACGCCGATGATATATGAACTCTCGGACGTTCAAGGTTCTGACTCGCTCGTGGTCAAACAATACCTGGACGTGCTACGGGCGGTGCAGCCGAACGCGCCGACGCACGACTTTCGCCACGTCAACGCATCGCTCGTCAATCTGCTCAACGTCAAATACGTTTTAACGGAAGCCGCTCTCGACCCGGCGCAGTGGGAGCCAGTGTTGAGTGAGGACTTGACCGTCTACCGCAATCGGCACGTTCTGCCCCGCGCGTTTCTGGTGGGTCGCACGCGGGTAAAAAATCAGCGAGGTGACCTGCTCAACGCACTGGCGCAGGCGGACTTCGCCCCAGAGCGGGAGGTCTGGCTGGAGGAGGGATTGCCGCTGAAGGCGGAGGGCGCAGCGAGGGGGCATGTGCGGGTCACGCGCTACCGACCTAATCAAGTGGCGCTGGAGTCCCGCTCGGCGGCGCCTGCCGTCCTCGTGTTGGCGGATACGTGGTATGCGGGGTGGCGGGCGGCGGTGGATGGCATCCCGCAGC
>JANWYM010000887.1 GCA_025055355.1 Abditibacteriales bacterium | reverse complement strand
CGAAACCGCTGACAGCGACCTATTGACTTTTAAATGTCTCCACCCAGCAGGTCCACCCATCCGTC
This sequence comes from Abditibacteriales bacterium, assembly GCA_025055355.1. Lineage (GTDB taxonomy): Bacteria > Armatimonadota > Abditibacteriia > Abditibacteriales > JANWYM01 > JANWYM01. Next base: position 1,459 of record JANWYM010000887.1, on the reverse strand, counting down.
CGCACGGTCACTGCCCCGTGGACGTCCGTGCGATAGACCTGCGCGCCAACTTGCCGCAGACGTTGCAACGTGGCGCGGCTGGGATGTTGGAAGGGATTGCGCTCGCCGCAGGAGATGATGGCGATGCGCGGACGCACGGCTCTCAGGAACTCCAGCGTGCTGGAGGTTTCGCCCCCGTGGTGGGCGACCTTTAACACGGTGCTGCGCAAGTTGCCCCCTCGGCGTAGCAGCCGCATTTCCGCCGCCTCCTCCATATCTCCCGCCAGCAGAAAACTCACTTGCCGATAGGTTATTTTAACGGCAACGGAGTTATTATTCAAATCCGAGGGCGTCCCTTGCATCAGCGGCTCCATCGGTGCAAGCACGTAGGCTTTGACCCCGCCGCCCAAGTCTAAAATTTGCCCCCGCCGCGCCCGCACGATAGGAACGTGCTTCTGCTGCGCGGCGAAGAGAAATCGCTCGTAGGACGGTTCGGAGCGTTCCTGCGCTCCATCTAAAATTCTGCCCACCGACAGCGTGCGCACAACGGTCGCCAATCCGTTGACGTGATCATCGTGCGGGTGGGTTAGCACCACCACATCCAGATGGCGCACGCCTTGCGTCAACAGAAACGGCAGGATGACGCGCTCGCCCACGTCGCGGCGGGGAACGCCCGCCAGCGGCTCGCGGCTCTCGTGCGAGCCGCCGTCAATCAGCATCGTCCGCCCATTCGGGGCGCGCACGAAGATGCAATCCCCTTCGCCCACGTCCAGCACCGTCACGGTCAACGGACGATGGGCCGAACGCACAGTAAGGAACGTAACCCCGCAGGCGGCTGTGACCAACATCCCCGTCAGCAGCCACTCGCGGGTGAGTTTTTCGCGCAGTTTTTGAAAGGGCAACGACACCGCGCCAAGGACGGCGCCAAAATAAATGACGACCATCCAACCCGGCGGCTGAAAGAAGGTGATGTCGGCGTGCGGTAGTTGCGCGAACAGACGCGTGAGGCTCCACAGCCACAGCGTCAGATGATAGTTGAAGAAGTTCACCATCTGCGCCAGCGGTGTCCACACAAACCCCAGCACGCAACTGGTCAGCCCCGTGCAGACCAGCACGCCCGCCAGCGGAACGATGACGAGGTTCGACAGGATCCCCACCCAATAGACCTTCCCAAAGTAGTGCGCCATGAGCGGCATGGTCATCAACTGCGCCGAGAGAGAGACCGCCAGCGACAGCCCTGCCCAACGCGGCAGCCAGCCCAGCCATCGCTCGTGGAGGGGACGAGCCAACAACAGAATTCCTAACACGGCGGCATACGACAGTTGGGCACCGACATCGTAAATTGCCGTCGGACGCGGAATCAACACCACCAGCGCAGCGGCGGCTAACGCTGTGAAAGAGTCGAAGTCCCGCACGAACGCGAAAGCCGCCACGCTCAGGATGCCCACTATCGCCGCGCGCAGGATGCTCACCGCCGCTC
>JANWYM010000886.1 GCA_025055355.1 Abditibacteriales bacterium | reverse complement strand
TCACAGCCGCTTCGCCGAAGCGTTGAAGACCTTGCAGGAGGAGGGATACCTGACCATAGAGGGCGACGACCTGGTGCTGAACCGCGAGGGGTTGCTGCGAGCGGACCGGTTGGTGCATGAGTTCTTCCAGCCGCAGTATCGAGATGCCCGGTATGCGTGAAACTTTATCGAAGGGATAAGTCGTATGGCAGTGACGGAAATTGTAGCGTCAAGTCCGTTGGGCAGGGATGAAAGCGCGTGCCGAGAGAATGATGCCATCCCGCACACCACATAAAGAACAGGCAAAGCGCTTTGAAACGTTCTTTCAGTCACTTGACAAGAGCATCTCGGTCAACCGCGAGTGGATCGTTATCGGAGCGTCTTACGCAACATTGCACTGGCTGGAAGCCTACTTCGACCATCAACGCGGTCTGCACTTCGCGGAGCATGTGCCGCGCGACAATGCGATGTGGCGTCTGGGATGACCTATTCCGACCGAATACAAAGGTGCTTCACCCACGGACACCTTAGAGCCTATCCGCAAACCCTCCTCTCCTTATCAAGGAGGGGTTAGGGGAGGTCCAGAGCCAGCCATCGCTCTCGGCGACTGTCATTGGGAGTGCAGCGAAGAATCCCGTCGTTTGCGACTTTGTGGCTTCACCCGGGGGACAGTTTTGCAACGCAATCTTAGCGTCAGCGAAGGAAGATATTGATGAATCAGCAAATCAGCCTGCTTTACCCACTGGATGCGTTCTACGCCCAAGCGGGTTTATCTCTTCCACCGGTTTGTCAATTGGAAGGCGAGGACGTTCCCGAACCTTTCAAGCGATTGCTTGTTCACCAAAACGACATGACGCCGACGCTGGAGGCGTTTCACGGGAGGCAACTGAGCGTGCGCGTGCTGATGCGCCGACAGGACGGCGACACTTACGCACGGCACGTGCTGTTGACACTCGATGGCAGTCACGAGCCTGTTGAGTTCGGCGCGATTGTCATTCATCTCCAACACTTTCCTCCAGCTGCCAGAGAGGAAATTCTTCAGGAGCGGCGTCCCCTGGGCGCGATTCTGATGGCGCACCACATCCCACACACCAGCCACCCGCTGGCGTTCATGGCAGTCACCGCAGATGACCACATGAAAGCAGCCTTGCGCCTGAATGGAACGCCCACGCTCTACGGGCGGCGCAACGTCCTGCGGGATGCCCAGGGCAACCTGCTGGCGGAAATCGTAGAGATCCTGCCGCCCGTTGAAGCACCATAATCCTCACGGAGGTCTTCCATGAATCGCTGTCTTCTACTGCCAGCCTCTTTGTTGGTGTGCCTGCTCACTTCGTTTTCTCTCGGGGCAAAAGACGGTCAAGGCGTTCACTGGCCGCAGTTTCGCGGTCCACGCGCGAGCGGCATCGCGGAAGGATTCCCGACGCCGACGACGTGGAACGTCGCAGCGTCCCAAAACGTGCGATGGAAAACGCCGATTCCGGGCTTGGCGCATTCCAGCCCGACGATCTGGGGCGATAAACTCTTCCTCACCACCGCTATCAGCGGCAGGGCA
>JANWYM010000885.1 GCA_025055355.1 Abditibacteriales bacterium | reverse complement strand
ATGCTCTGCCCGGCGCAGCGGCGCGAGCATCTGCGGCACTGGACGTCGCGCAACGCCCTCAACATCGAGCATGTCGGTCCGGCGTTGATTGACCAGTTGACCGACAAGGGGTTGGTCAAAGACCCCGCCGACCTTTACACGCTGACCAAAGAGCAATTGATGGGGCTGGAGCGCATGGGCGCGAAGAGCGCCCAGAACGTCCTCGACGAAATCGAGCGCAGCAAAAACCCCCCGCTGGCGCGGCTGATCTTCGGCTTGGGGATTCGGCACGTGGGCGAGCACGTCGCGGAAGTCCTCGCGGAGCATTTCGGTTCCTTGGAGCGTTTAAGCCAAGCCCGTCTGGAGGAGTTGAGCAGCGTCCATGAGGTCGGACCGAAAATCGCGCAAAGCGTTTATGAGTTCTTCCGCCACGAGCAGACCCAGAGGTTTTTGCAAAAACTCAAGGACGCGGGCGTGCAGCCGCAGGAGGTCACAAAGGTCGCGGTGAAAGACTCGCCCATCGCGGGCAAAACGTTTGTGTTCACGGGCGAACTTTCCACCCTGTCGCGCAACGAAGCGGAGACGTTGGTCAAACGCTTGGGCGGAAAGGCGACGAGCAGCGTCAGCAAGAAAACCGATTACGTCGTCGTGGGCGCGTCGCCGGGCAGCAAGTATCAGAAGGCGGTAGCGTTGGGGGTTACGATTCTCAACGAGCAAGAGTTTCTTGCTCTCATTAACGGCGGCAAGAAGGAAGGGTAGAAAAGCCCATTGCCAAATGGGCAAAGAGGAGCAACACGGTGCGTTGGAGCAGATGCTCCGGGGGGTCACCGCTCAGCCCGCACGCATACCAGAATACCAGAGCCCGTGTCCTGCCTCTATGCGACCGCAGCCAGCGCCAGAAGCGAACGGACCGAGAGTGAGCCGAAGCGGAAGGGGCGTGGTCGTTTTTGGACAGGAGGCCTGTTGGACGCTCCACCCGGTCGCAGAACGCCAATCCGCCTCATTCGCGTCATCAGCGGCGGCAGGCTATCCCTTGCCCTGACACTGCGGGCAGGGACATAGTTCGCGGAGGAACTCAAATGAATAGATCCCCGTGTCGTGTCCGTCGCGCCAACGGAGTTTGAGGGCGTAGCGTCCGACGGGTTCCGCGCCGACGACAATCGCATCCGCCGCCGTCGGCGCGCCGCCGCTCAACACGCGGAGGGGGTCCCGCGCGGCACGCGCCCGCAGGTCGTTGCACACCGCGCACGGACACTCCTTCCGCAGCAGCGTGAACGGATACACGCTCGCGTGTCCATCGCGCCACGTCACCTGCATCGTTTGATTCTCTTTATCAAAATGAATTCCTGTGGGAGTGGTTGCATCAGGGATGGTTGGCATGATACCTCTCCGAGAATCGCCGTCGTCCTCGTCATCGTCCTCGTTCTCGGACCTCTGTCACGCGAGTTGGCAACTTCAGTAAGTCACAATTGGCTCGCCCCCCGCCGACGCAAGGTCAGCGGGAGGGCAGGCAAACCAATGGGGGTGCATTACGCAAAATTTGCCACCTTGTAGGA
>JANWYM010000884.1 GCA_025055355.1 Abditibacteriales bacterium | reverse complement strand
CAACAGCACGACCAATACCTTCACCACGAACGCGGACGGGCAGCGGGTGACGGCGAGCGACTCCGCAGGGCATCGCAGATTCATTTACGATGGAACGAATTTGCTCGCCGAGCAGGACATCGCCAGCGGCAACCTGATTGCCGCCTACGACTACGGAGTTGGAGGTTTAGTGCGGCAGGTGCGGGGTGCGGGGGCGCGTTACTACCAGTTCGACGGGTTAGGCAGCACGCGGCAACTCACCGACGCGAGCCAAGCGGTGACGGACGCGGTGAGTTATGAGGCGTGGGGGAACGTGCTGTCGTCCAGCGGGGCGACGGTGAACCCCTATGAGTTTGTGGGACAGTTGGGGTATTACGCCAACGGCGACAGTGGGTTGATGCTGTTGGGGGTGCGGTATTATGGCAGCGGAGTAGGACGATTTTGGACGGCGGACCCGACAAAGGACGGACATAATTGGTATGCATATGTCCATAACAATCCGGCTAATCTGCTCGACCCAACTGGAAAGGCGGCGCAAGGGGGAGGCGCAGTAATTCTCGCAATTCTTCGCCAATGCGTTTTGGGGGCTCTCGTAGGCATATTAGCGGATGTAGTTGTGAGGTGTTTCAAAAGATATCCTCTCCCTAAGTGGGAGGACGTGGTGTGGGCAGCCTGTATGGGCTGCTGTATTGCATTGACGGGGCCAGCGGGCCTCATTGGCAAGATCAAATGTATGTTTTGGTGTGGCATGCTATTCGATCTGTTGAAACCAACTCCAGCGTACTGAGCAGACTGAAGGGTGCACATTTGGGATAGTTGCTGGGGTTGCAGTCAATGGAGGCAAGTTAATGTTTGAGATAGTGAGGCTCGGTTTCTATCTGACAGGTTGGTGGGCGCTGGTTTATTCGTGGTTCTTTGCCGAACGGCTCGTGGCAGCCACGTGGCAATGGTCCAACAAAAGAGAACCACAATGTCCCCCCGACCTCCTGCTGCGCTTGGGACGGGTATGGCAGTTCATGGGCGCTATCTACACAGCGTGTCTGATTTTACGAGTTATCTTCCATTACCCCCGAACGACCAGTGAACCATCCATTATACAGGAAAATTTTATTATGGCAGTGTGCCTGACTCTGATAGTTGCCGTGGTGATGGACAACGAAAGGATGGAAAGACTCTTCCTTTGGCTGCGCCGAAAACTGGCGCGCTCCAACTTGGTTTTGGATGATAGATTAGCGATAGCCGTGAAACTGGCAGTGATATCGGTAATCGCGATTGCCCAGTTCATGTATTGGATAGTAGCAGACGTCTGAACCGGATGTTGACGGTGGGGAACGTGAGTTTCACCTATGACGCGAACAGGAATATCACCACCCAACAAGCCAACAACCAAACCAACTCTTTTACTTGGGACTACGCGGACAAGTTGGTGCGGATAGACTACCCGAATGGAAGCAGCAATGTGTTCACGACGAAAGCGGACGGGCAGCGGGTGACGGCGAGCGACTCCGCAGGGCATCGCAGATTCATTTACGATGGAACGAACCTGATCGCGGAACAGG
>JANWYM010000883.1 GCA_025055355.1 Abditibacteriales bacterium | reverse complement strand
CTCAACGCGGCATCGCCATACCACGCGCGCGGCGTCCACGGCATGAACCGCCGACACCACACGCTGACCAAATCGCCCAACGCTCCCGACGCGAAAATCGCCTGCATCGTGCGAAACAGCGGATAATGCCGCAGCACATACCCCACAACATGGTTGACGCCCGCCTGCTGCACGGCGGCCACGAAAGCGTCGGCGTCGTCCAGATGATAAGCCAGCGGCTTTTCCGCGAAGATGTGAACCCTCGCCTGTGCCGCGTCCAGCACCGGCGCGCGCCGCGCAAACGGTGGGACGCAGATCCATACCGCCTCCACGCCCGTGTCCAGCAGGTCCTGATGTCGCGTGAACGCCCGCGCCCCCACTTCGCTCGCCCGCTGCCGCGCGCGGCTTTCGTCCACGTCGCACACACCAACGATCTGAACGCCGTCCAACGACGACAGGGCGCGGAGGTGCGCTGTGCCGATGCTGCCTGCGCCAATGAGTCCAACCTTGATGTTCTGCAATGTAATCAAGAGGGGAAGTTCCAACTTGCTCAGGAAGAACCCTCGACAAGTTGAGGACGCCCCCGGGGTTGCGTATCCGCACCAACGACCCTACAATGCACCAATTACACTCCCCTTTTTGACACCGCACCAGAGGCGAATTATAATGGTAGGCGGATTACAAGTAGGTCACATCAGTTTTATCACCCATGACTGAGGGAACTATGAGCAACGGGGGGGAACGATGGGGTAATCCCTCTGAGTTCCCCTCGGTTCCTGTTGGTTCCTCGTCCTGATTGCGTTGACAGAATTTAGGGTGATTTACGTAGTCAACCAACAGCCTTTGACAACAGCCGCTGGCTCAGGTCTTTTGTCGTTTGCATCGTTATCGCTCCTTTTGAGGAGCATTGTAACGCAAATAGAGTTGAACTTCAATCCAAAATACAAAGGCAAAGGGGATGAACCATGTCCGACCAAGCAACGTTAATGACCCACCTCATCGGGGGCAACTTTCTTCTCACGACAACCGACCCCGCCGACGTTTTCACGCCCGAAGACCTGACCGATGAGCAACGGATGATGGCGCGGGCGGCGGAGGAGTTTATGGACAAGGAGGTGTTGCCGCAGGTCGAAGCCATTGAGCATCAGGAGGAAGGCGTGACGCCGCGCCTCGTCCGCAAGGCGGGGGCGTTGGGTTTTCTGGGGATGGAGGTCCCGGAGGCATACGGCGGTTTGGGCTTGGGCAAGACCAGCTCCTGCGCGGTGGAAGAACAGTTGGCGCGGCTGGGCGGGTTCGGTGTGTCCTGCGGGGCACACGCCGGCATCGGCACGCTGCCAATTGTCTACTTCGGCACGGAGGAGCAGAAGCGCAAATATCTGCCCAAGTTAGCGAGTGGCGAATTCATCGGCGCGTATGCCTTGAGCGAAGCGAACGCTGGCTCGGACGCCCTGAGTCTGCGCACGAAGGCGACGCTTTCGCCAGACGGCACGCATTACATCCTGGACGGCACGAAGATGTGGACGACGAACGCAGGCTGGGCGGATGTGTTCATCGTGTTCGCGAAGGTAGAC
>JANWYM010000882.1 GCA_025055355.1 Abditibacteriales bacterium | reverse complement strand
AATCGGTTCGCCGAAGAATAAAAGCGAAGGCGCAAAGACTGTCAACGGAGGCATACAGCAGATGCCAACGGACGACTCCCCTGAAATATCGTCGTCGTCCTCGTTCTCGAAACTCAAAAACGACCGACGAAGGGGACGATTTTCACACGGCGTGGCGTCCCGCAGAGGGACCCGGTTCGATGGATGCTCCACGGATGCGACTGTCACGGATGTCTTTTTGGGTACGGCGTTCAACTGGGGACGGAAGCAAAGCCGCGCAGCTGCCTGACGGCAAGCATCAGCCGCGTTGCGGAGCGCAACGGGGCTATGCTCTTACGGGGTCCGACGCAGCCAACTGGGGCGGTTTGACGTCGGCTTGCGTTGATGGTATGATGATGGTCAGCGGATGGTGGTAACGGATGAAGCGGAGGACTTTGTGGCAGATGGGACATCGTCCGTTTCATCCGCTGACCGTTCTTGCTGTGAGGTCGCCATGAAGTTTCGCGCGCGCGCGCCGGTGCGGATTGATTTTTTGGGGGGAGGCACGGACTGCCCGCCGTTTTCGGCGGAGTTCGGGGGGGCAGTGGTCAACGCCGGGATTAGCCGCTACGTCTACGCCACGGTGGAACGGGGGGGCGAAGGGGTGCGACTGGTGTCGAAGGATTTCGGCGTCAGCGTCGAAGCGGCGGACGTGGACGCCCTGCCGATTGACGGCAGGTTAGATTTGCTCAAAGCCTGCGTCAAGCGCGGCGACTTCAAAACCGGTTTCACGCTCACCACCGAAAGCGATCTGCCGCCTGAAAGCGGCTTGGGCGCGTCGGGTGCGGTGTCCGTTGCTGTGCTGGCGGCGATGTCTCACGCGGCAGGCAAACCCGTTGACCCGCGCGAGATAGCGCATCGGTCGTTCATCGTCGAGCGCAAGGATCTGGGCTATCCCGGTGGCAGCCAAGACCAATACGGCGCGGCGTTCGGTGGCGTGAACTATCTGACCTTCAAAGACCCCGAGGTAGGTGTGGAGCAACTTGCTGGACGTTATGCCTCACCTGCCCAGCCGCAGGTTCAACCGTCCACGCTTTTAGAACTTGAGAAGAACTCACTCCTCGTTTACACCGGCGTCTCGCACGTTTCGGGCAACATTCACGCGGACATCCGCGCTGCTTACGCTTTGGAAGATAGCCCAACGAAACGCGCTATGCACCACCTCAAGCAACTCGCGGACGAAGGACGTGACGCGCTGCTGCGTGGTGACCTCCGCGCTTTCGCCGAACTCCTCAACGGTAACTGGAGGTGGCACAAGGACCTGCACGCGTCCTGCACCAACGAAAAGTTGGAAGCCGTTTACGCCCTGGCTTTGCAAAATGGCGCCATCGGGGGTAAGACCTGCGGCGCGGGCGGCGGCGGCTGCGTCGTGTTTCTCTGCGAGGACGGCGCGAAGCCAGAGTTGCGCAAGCTGCTGGCAGCAGAAGGCTGTCAGACGCTGGATTTTGTGTTAGACTTCAATGGGGTGCAGGTATGGCAGACCCCGTAGGGCGAGAAATCCTTTTCCGCCTCGAGGCTGTCAACGGATTTCGGTAA
>JANWYM010000881.1 GCA_025055355.1 Abditibacteriales bacterium | reverse complement strand
CAGTCGCTTGTCCCGCCGGAGATGCAGGAGAAGTATGGCGCCATCCCTGTGCGCCTCGATGGACGCACGTTGACCGTGGCGATGAAGAACCCCAAGGATTTAATGGCGCTGGACGATTTGCGGATGCGGACGGGGTATCAGATTCGCCCAGTGCTGGCGTCGGAGGCGCAGATTGACCACCGCTTGGGCGGCGCCCAGCAGATTGCGGTCAAAAGCGACATCCAGAGCGCGATTGACGCCTTCTCCATGGCGGCGGAGGAAGCCGCTGCCAAGCGGCGGGGCGGCAAGGGGGGACCGACACAGACAGTGGGCGCGAACGTGGGGGCAGACGCGGACTTGAGCGGCGTCGGGGAGTTGGTGGATGAAGCCCCCATCATTCGCATCGTCAACGCCATCATTCAACAAGCCATTCAGGACGGGGCGTCCGACATTCACCTCGAACCTCAGCGGCGCAACCTGCGGGTGCGCTACCGCATTGACGGCGTGCTGCACGAAATCATGCAAGTCCCCCAATACATTCAAGCCCCGCTTATCTCCCGCTGCAAAATTATGGCGGATATGAACATCGCCGAGCGTCGCATCCCGCAGGACGGACGCATCCACGTGCGCATGAACAAAAAGACCTACGACCTGCGCGTGTCCAGCATCCCCACCACCAACGGCGAGAAAATCGTCATGCGGATTCTGGACACCCAGAGCGTGATGATTGGCTTGGAGAAGTTGGGACTTTACCCCGAAACCGAGGCGCAACTGCGCGACCTCGCCAGCCAACCGAACGGGATGTTGTTGAGTTCAGGACCGACGGGGTCGGGCAAAACGACCACCCAATACTCGCTGCTCAACATTCTCAACCAGCCCGAAGTCAACATCATCACGATTGAAGACCCGGTGGAGTATCAATTACCGGGTCTTTCCCAGGTGCACGTCAACCGCAAAGCCGGGCTGACGTTTGCCAACGCCCTGCGCTCTTTCTTGCGCCAAGACCCCGACATCATCATGGTCGGCGAAATGCGCGACCTGGAGACGGCGGAGATCGCGATTCAGGCGTCGCTGACGGGACACCTGGTGTTAAGCACGCTGCACACCAACGACGCGCCCACGATCGTGACGCGCCTGATTGATATGGGAGTCGAACCGTTCTTGGTTGCGGCGACGCTCATCGGCGGGCTGGCGCAGCGACTCGCCCGCCGCATCTGCACCAACTGCAAAGAGCCTTACAAGCCCTCACGCGAAGAACTGATGCGGTTCGGCTTCAACCCCGACGAGCATCCCGACGTGACGTTTTATCATGGGCGCGGTTGCGAACTCTGCCGCCACACCGGTTTCAAAGGGCGCATCGGGATTTTTGAACTGATGCGCATGAACGAGGAGATCGCCGACCTTGTGGTGCGGCGTGCCCCGCTGTCGGAAATCAAAGCCGCCGCCCGCGCCAACGGGATGAAGACCCTGCAGGAGGACGGCTTCCAAAAGTGTATTGACGGTCTGACGACCGTGAAAGAAGTCATGCGCGTTGTGTTCACCGCTGGTTATTAGTAGTGTGTATGAAAACCCCTCCC
>JANWYM010000880.1 GCA_025055355.1 Abditibacteriales bacterium | reverse complement strand
TGTGGAGGTGGATGGAAGAGAACGTGTTGACCATGCCCGGTCAGAAAGTGGTCATCGTCCCGCACACCTTTGCCTGCGGTTCGCAGCCGTTAGCGGATTGGAACTGGCAGAACCCCCCCTTCGACTGCCTGCTGGAAATCTATCAAGGCGCACGTGGCAGTTACGAGGCGTGGCGCTTGCCTGACAAAGAGAAACGCGGGGGGACGCAGACCGATGAGCCCGGTCACTTCGCGCAGGACGCGCTGGCGAAGGGCAACCTCTACGGGTTCGTCTCCTTCAGCGACCACGGCAGCACGCACAACAGTTGGGCGGGCGTGTGGGTGGACGCCATCAGCCGCGAGGGCATTCTCAACGGCATGTTGGCGCGGCGCACGTTCGCAGCGAGCGACGAAATCATCCTCCGAGTCACCGCCGACCATCATGCGGCAGGTGAAGCGTTCAACGCGAAGATTACCGCGCCGCCCGTCCTCAGTATCGCCGCCGACGCGCCTGACACGATTCTGCGCGTGGACGTGGTGAAGGACGGCAAATACATCTACACCCACCGACCCAACGCCCGCAGCGTCCGCGTGCAGTTCCGCGATGCGGACGTGAAGGCGGGCAAAACCTACTACTACGTCCGCGTCTTTCAGCGCGACCCGGAGAACCCCGACGGCGACCCGGAAATCGCGTGGAGTTCACCGTTCTTTGTGACCTACGATGAATGAGCCGAGGCGACTGTTAGACGGCTGCCTGCTGGCGCGTTGAGGCGACAGGAGTCGTTCATGCCGATGCATCGGCGACCCGCCCCAGGACCATCGCCTCGCAGTTTTCCCCCTGACCCGGGTTGCCGCCTCGAAAGTCCAAGGAAAAACTCGCCAACTACCTACCTGACACTTTTGCCTTCAGAGTGAAAACAGAAGCGGACATACCCCAACAGCGCCCGTTGCTTCCCTGTCGCAGAATGCCCGGGGGAGGGAGGCACCCCAGTCCAGGCGACGCGGAGCCGTTGGTGTTCAAAGCCCTCTTGGCGGCTCTCCCCGATGAGGTGGATTTCCCCAGTGGAAGCGGCGGCATCGGAGAGCGAGGCACGGGGGATGGGTTCATACGAGGAGTGCACGCGCACGGCATGGAGGTGCCCTGCGCGATTGAGGCAGAGGTCTGTCAGCAGCCCGCTCCCGTTGGTCAAGGGATTTTTTCCGTTCTGTGAGACACAGTTGCTTCAAGTGACGCATGCAGGTAGAATAGACCTCTAAGGATTTGGGATTTTCCCGTCCTCTTTTGACGGAGGCGACAAGCCGATCAACTCACTTTTCAAAAAGTGTCAGGTAGCCAGACTTCTGGACTCATTTTGACGGCGAAGCCCCTCGTCCAACAGGAGATGTCAACAGGAGGCATCATGAACCGTTACATCGTTGTCTTGATTAGCCTTATCCTCATCGCGCCCGCTCGCGCCCAGACGACGTTAGAGCGCATCCGTGCCCAAGGGGTTCTGCGCATCGGCACGGACGCGACGTATCCGCCGTTGGAGTCGAGGGGCAGCGCGGGGTTTGAGGGGTTTGACATTGACCTTGGCAATGCC
>JANWYM010000087.1 GCA_025055355.1 Abditibacteriales bacterium | reverse complement strand
TTTTGTCTCAGGACCAATGGCTGTGCCGATGAAGCCCAGAATGTAAATGGACGAAACGATGGTGCCAGCAAGAGGCAGACCGTATTCTTTCGACAAGGCGCCCAGCGTAAAAGGCGCGATGGCGGCAATCAGGCGTCCCGCGTTGTAGCATATGCCGCAGCCCGTCGCGCGCAAGCGGGTCGGAAAAAGTTCAGGGAAGTAAACGGTGTAACCCGAAAACGGTCCGAGCGTGCAGAAACCCATGATGAATCCCAGCACGGCGGCGACGTAAAACGCCGTATCGCCTGTGAACGCGCTCACGCCCCAGAAGTAAGCGAGGATGGAAATCCATGCCAGCGCGAACCACAGGTAAAACGGCGTCTTGCGGTTCGTCCGCTCGCTGAACGCGGCAAAGGAGTAAATGCCCAGCATCGCCCCCACCTGACGGATGAAGAACTCGATGCTTTTGAGTTTGTTCACCTCGTCTTCGGGCTTGCCTTGCAGGGTGCCGATCAACAGGTCGGTGCCGAAGAATCCCACGCCCCACAGGGCGCCGACGCCCGCGATGCCCAGCAGCAGCCCGGCGAGCGTGTTGCGCCGATAAACGGGATTGATGAACAGTTCCTGCATCGCGCCCAACTCCTTGCCCAAGGAGGCTTCCGCCTTAGCGTGTTGCCAACGTTCGGGTTCTCTGATGGAGCGGCGAATCCACAGCACCAGCAGCGCCGGGGCGGCGCCCACGAAGAACGCTGTGCGCCACGAGGTTTCGGGGATGAAAGCGAGGACGTAAGTAATCGCTGCCGCCATCATGTTGCCGACGGCGGATAGCGCCTGCAGCAGACCCAACGCCATCGGGCGGGAGCGTTCGGGGAACACCTCCGCCACAATCGCCGCGCCCGCTGCCCACTCGCCCCCGACCCCTAACGCCGTTAGAAATCGGCACACTGCATATTGCGGCCACGTCTGCGCCAGCCCGCTCAAGCCCGTGAAGAGAGAGTAAGTCAAAATGGTCAGAATCATCGTGCGCGTGCGCCCAATTTTATCCCCCAGCACGCCGAAGAAGAATCCGCCCACCGACCAACCGACCAGAAAGATGGCGGTGATATACCCGCCTATCGCGCTTGCGGCGGCTTTGAGTTCCTCCGGGTCGGCATACTGCGACCGCAGCAAATCTTCTACCGACTGCTTGCGCACGAGGTTGAACAGATTCTGGTCCATCGTGTCGAACAGCCACCCCAACGCCGCTATGGTGAGGACAATCCAGCAGTAGCGGTCCAGCCCCTGATACCACTTCAGTTGCGCCTTACCAGTTTCTTTCAAGTGTTCACCTCTTCGAGCAATCTCACTTCGTGAACCGATACCCCACGTTCCTGACCGTCTGAATCATCTCATCGAGTTGCGCACCGATTTTAGCGCGGAGGCGGCGGATGTGGACGTCAACGGTGCGCGTGCCGCCAAAATACTCCTCGCCCCAGACATGCCGCAGCAGCGCCTCACGCGTCCAGACCCGACCGGGATGGGTCATCAAAAAGCGCAACAGTTCAAATTCCTTGTAGGTCAGGTCAATCGGCTTGCCCGCCAGTGTGACTTGATAACTGGCGAGGTTCACCACTAAATCGCCTGCCCGCAGGGTGTCTTCGGCGTCGACTTTGTTCAGCCGCCAGAAGAGGAGTTTGAGACGGGCTTCGATTTCGGCAGGGGCGGCGCCCTTGATGAGGAAATCCTCGATGCCGGTCGAGAAGTCCAGCCTCGGCGCCTCGTGGGAAGATACGATGGCAATGAGGGGGATGTGGTCTAATTCGTCCTCGCGCTTAATTTGGCGGCACAGATAGACTGGGTCGTTCGGCGTCGCCCCAAAGTCGAGTAGCACCAGTTCCGCTCCCCGCTCGCGCAGTTGCTCGACTACCGGCTCCGCAGGGTCGGCGATCCACGCCTGATAGCCCCACCCAACGAGGTGGGCGCGGAGTCCAAGGGCGAAATTCCGGTCCAAACTGACGAGGGCGACGGTTATCATACGCGCTATGATACCAAAAAGGGCGGGGGTTGTAAAGTGAAACGGTTGGCAGAGCCGCGGGAAGGGAGTCTAAAAACGTCGCTTCCTTCCACGCGCATTGTAGCACGGGCAACGACGCTGATAACGTCAACGCTCCCTCAAGTGCAGCCCAATCAGCGCCGCCGCCGCTTCATCGCAGGCTCGCGCCGCTGCGTCCCCGCCTTGGTTGGTGACGACGAGAACGGCGAAGTCGCGCTGCGGCGCCATCCAGACGACGGCGAAGTTCATGGTGTTGCTGCCCGCGTGCGTCAATACCTTGCCGCCGCCCCAGTCGCGCTCGGTGACCAGCCAGCCCAAAGCGTAATCGCCGCCGAACGGTGGCGTGTGAAGTTTCCGGTAACTCTCAGGCTTCAACAATGCCTTCGCCCCACGCGCGCCGCGCAACTGGTCGGCGATGAACTTCGCCCAGTCGCTCAACGTGCAATGCACTCTGCCCGCCGGTCCCAGCACGGGCGGGTTGTCCACGTCCGGTCCGTTGCCGCTGACAGGTTGACCGTCCGCCGTGTGTCCCCACGGCTGGTCTATCTCCCCCGGCGTGCCGACGCCGCCGAAACCTGTGCTCTTCATATCAAGTGGCTGGAAAATCATCCTGTTCATCAGGTCTTCCCATGAGGCGTCAGCGTATTTCTCTGCCATGGCGCCGGCGATGACGTAGCCCAAATTGGAATAGCCAAACTGCGCGCCCGGCTCCGATTCCAACTTTGCCTTCAATCCCCTCTTCACCACGGCTTGGCGCTGCTCACGTATCGGAATGAGGCGCGGGACGCTGTGCCAACCGAGCGGCAAGTTAGCAGGCAGCCCCGTGCGGTGCGCCAGCAGGTGCAGCAACGTCATCTTGGTCAGCGAAGATGGCAGCGCGGGCGCGAGGTCGGGGAACGCTTCCTCAATCGTCGTGTCCCATCGGAGTTTGCCCTGCTCCACCAGCGCAGCAATCAGCGTCGCCGTCATCGCCTTCGTGTCCGAGCCGATATGCCACTGGTCGTCCACCGTGACGGCAACGTCTGTTCCCGCCTTGCGCACGCCGACCGCGCCGAGGGCTGCCAGACCTTTGCTGGTGACGATCGCGCCTGCCAACGCGGGGAGTTTGTACTTTTGACGGATGGGTTCCAGCAAATCACGGATGCGCCTGTCCCCAGCGGACGGCAGCGCGAACGCGATGAACGAGTCGCCCGGTTTCGTTTGCAACTTGCCCCCTCCTCCCGCTGCAATCACGACGAACTGCCGTCCATTCACGGCGTAAGTGCAAGGCGTCGCGTAGCCGCCCGCAGGGAGTTGGTATTCCCAAAGCAGCGTGCCTGTCGCCTTGTCGAAAGCACGAAACTTCTCGTCCATGGTGCCGCCGATGAAGACCAACCCGCCTGCCGTGACAATCGTCCCGCCGAAGTTTTCCGTTCCCGTCGGCGGCACGCCGCGCGCTGTGAGTTCGGGATACTCACCTAACACGACCTGCCATTCAATCTCACCCGTGTTCAGGTTGATCGCCGTGAGGCTGCCCCATGGCGGCTTGACGGCGGGGTAGCCCTCGGAGTCGGTGAAACGGTAGTAGCCTGCGAAGTCATAGGTATCACCTTTTTTGACCAGCCGCGCCAGCCACGGGACGTTGTTGGCGTTGACGTAGAGGATGCCTGTTGTTGGGTCGAACGACGCACCCGACCACGTCGCACCGCCGTGAAAGCCGGGCAGCACGACCGTCCCTTTCAGGCTGGGCGGCGTATAAGGTCCGTCATAGCGGAGCGCGCGCAGTTGCTCGCGCACGAACTCCTGCGCCTGGGGTGAAATGTCCGTCGGCTCAAATATCTGTCGCGCAAAGGGCGGTGGCTTGAGCGGCTGCGGCTGCGTGGGATACGCCTGCTCACCAGGCACATCCGACGGGGGCGCAGGGACTTCCTTCACACCAAACAGCGGCTTGCCGGTCAGGCGGTCGAGGACGTAACAGAAGCCCGTCTTCGTGACCTGCGCCACCGCCTCACGCACTTTGCCCTGATGCTTGACCGTGACCAGCACTGGCGGGCAGGGGTTGTCGTGGTCCCACAGGTCGTGGTGGGTGGTCTGGAAATGCCACCGTCGTTTGCCCGTGCGGGCGTCGAGTGCGAGGACGCAGTTGGCAAACAGGTTCGCGCCCTTGCGGTCGCCACCGTAGAAATCGGCTGCTGCCGACCCCGTGCCGCAGAACACGATGCCGCGCTGGGTATCCACCGTCAGCCCGCCCCACGCGTTGACGCCGCTGCGCCCTTTCCAGGCGCCGGGCGGCCAGGTGTCGTAACCGAACTCACCCGGACGCGGCACGGTGCGAAATCGCCACACCTCTTTGCCGCTGCGCACGTCGAAGGCACGCACGTCGCCCGGCGCGCCGGGCGGTGGACCTTCGCTACATGAGAACCCCAGAATGACGAGGTTCTCGTAAATCGCGGGCGCGGAGGTCGGACCGTAAGGGAACTTCGAGCAGTCCCATTCCAGCCCCGCGCGCAAGTCCACTACGCCGTTTTTTCCAAAGTGAGGGTCAGGCTTGCCCGTGCGCGCATCGAGTGAGAACAGACGACCATCCGCCGTGCCGAGCAGGACGCGCGCGCTCTTCCCGTCCGACCAGTAAGCTACCCCGCGATTCACCCCGCCCGACGCGATAGGCACATCACCGTGCGCCCGCGCCCACTCCGACGGCGAAGCGTAAGGGGCGTAGGGGTCGAACTTCCATAACTCCCGCCCTGTCGCCGCATCGAGAGCGACCGCTTTGGCGTAGATGGTCGTGACGAACATCACGCCGTCCACGACGATGGGCGTGCACTCGATAGTGGTCTTCTTCGCCGGGTCGAGTTCGCCCGTGCGATAGACCCAAGCGACTTGCAAGTTCTTCACGTTCTCGCGGTTAATCTGCGTCAAGGGCGAGTAACGCATGCCCCCCGCGTCGTTGCCGACGCTGCGCCAGTCCTCGCCCCACGCCGCGCCGACCATCAGCAGCACGGCGCAGCCGGTGAATGTGGTAGCACGATGGAAGAGGTCACGAAAGGGCGTCATGATAATCAACCGGGAGGGCGAGGCTCCTGCCGAGCCATCGGCTCCCGCCGCACCATCGGCTCCGCCGAAGCATCGCCCTCCCAACGCAACAAACTTTTAACCCCTTTGCGAACAGCCCCATGAGAATCTCTCCGCCAACCGCACGCGGTTTTCGGAGAGGCTGTTAATCATCCAGCACCCCAAACGGCAAGTGGGCGGGCATCGGCGCGAGCCGCTCGTATTGACTGAGGGGCGTGTATGCTTGGCCGTCACGCGCGGAGTCAAGGAAACCTTGCATCGCGTCCAGCACAGCGAACGCCTGCTCCGCGCTGCAACGGTGGGGACGCCCGGAGCGAATCGCATGCGCCATGTCCGCCACCCCCACGCTGCGCCCATAGCCCGTCAGGAAAGCGTGCGGCACGTCCTGCCAGTCCTCATCGCCCGCGCGGCGGATTTGCACCGCGCCGTCGAAGCCGTTGGGGTCAGGGACCTTGAGCGCGCCTTCCTCACCGTAAATCACGATGGGGAACTGCCGCTCGTAAACGCCATGCATGATTGCAAAACTGGTCATGATGGTTCCCACACAGCCGTTTTCAAACTCTATCGTCCCGCAGATGTGGTCGGGTGTTTCAACAGTGATTTGCTTGCCGAGACGGGGATGGTTGGGGACGGTGATCGTGCGCACGGGAATGGCAATTGTCGCTGCGCCGCTGATGCGCTTGATGGGACCGAGCAGGTTGAGCAGAGCGGTCAGATAGTAAGGTCCCATGTCGAACATCGGACCACCGCCGACTTCGTAGTAAAACTCCGGGTTGGGATGCCACGACTCCACGCCGCGACTGAGCATGAACGCTGTGAACGCCAAGGGTCTGCCGATGCCGCCTTCGTCAATCACCTTCCGCGCCGTCTGAATCCCCGCGCCCAGAAAGGTGTCGGGGGCGCAGCCAACGCGCACACCTTTCTCCTGAGCCGCTTCGAGGACCGCCAGACCCTCTTCGCGGTTCACGCCGAACGGCTTCTCCGAGTAAGTGTGCTTGCCCGCCGCAATCGCTTGCAGGGCGACGGGCGCGTGCGCCTTGGGCACGGTCAGGTTGAGAACGATGTCAATCGCATCGTCGGCGAGCAGCTCTTCAACGCTGCAAACCTTCGGCACGTTGAATTCCTTCGCCCGCTCTTCCGCCCGCTCAGGAATGAGGTCCGCACACGCTACCACCTCGAGGATGGGGAAGTTCCGGGCGTTCTTAAGGTAGTTCGCGCTAATCGCGCCACAACCGATGACACCGACTTTGACTTTGTCCACCACTGTCGTCCCCTTTGATGCTCTATCCGCGAAGGGCGCGAAGGGAAAAAACTCTTCTTCTCATTTTGCGTTTCACGCTTCTCTCCCTCTCTCCTGCAGGAAAACGTCATGGCGAGCGCAGTGAAGCCATGACAGGCATTTTTGTAAGGAAAGGGCAAAACGCCAAAGTTCAGTCTTCTTGCATCTTGGCACCCTTCGTGGATCATGTCGTTAGGTTCCACGTCAAGCGCGTAGAGGTCATAAAGAAAGGAGCCCGCGACGCCGTCGCGGCACCGAGGGCTGCGGACTAAAGTTTACCAGATTTTCCCAACCCTGCAAAGCCGTGGCTTGCCAACCTCTGCCCAATATGCTAAAGTAACGCAGCGGGGAGGGTGATTATGACACCATCGGGCGTCGCGGTTCCCACATCATCGCGCTGCGTGCATCACCCTGACCGCGAGGGGATAGGGGTATGCGTGCGATGTCGGCAAGTGGTGTGCGCAGAGTGCGCGACCAAGATTGACCGCATCAACTACTGCCATCGCTGTCTGGCGACGTTGAGCGCAGAAGGGCGCGTCACCGCTCCCCGCCGCGCCACCGCCGAGAAGGCGACAGCGGTAGCGCTATTGGTGGTTTCGTTTCTGGTGCTAACGGGGTTCTTTGTGGGCATGGGGCTTTTGATGACGACGCTCCGATAGTCGTAGCGGCAAGCGCGATGTCGTTGCGCTGGGAGCCCCCAGCGGCTCTCTGCGCGCTCCCGGCGTTTTTCGCGTCCGGTAGAATTTCCGACGCAGAGAAGCCACCTGGGCTACAACCAGTTGTGGACGCTGCCTCTAACAGCATAACCCTTGAGTGGTTTTTGGGTTTTGGGGTGTGAGCATACCTTGTATCCTCAAACCCTCAAACCCCACATCGCCATTGTGGACACCGACGTGCGTCCGATGACCTTCGCGGAACTCTTTGACAGCGCGTTCGTGCTGTTCAGCCGACAGGGGTTGACGTTGCTGAAAATCACGTCAGCGGCTACCGTGCCGCTCGCGCTGCTGTTTTTGGGCTACTTTCACTACATCGTCACGCGGCGGGGTGCGTTCGTGCTGGACGAACATATCGAGGCGATGCTGTTGATGTCCGCCCTGTTGACGCTGGCGCTGATGGGGTTGAGCGTGGCACGGGGGGCGGTGGCGATAGCGGTGTTTCGCACGGTGGACGGTGCTTCCGTATCGGCGTGGGGCTGCTGGCGCGATGCGCTGCGGCGGAGCATGCCGCTGTCGTTTGCGGGGCTGTTCGCGTGGGCTGCGACGTTCGTCGGGGCGTGGTTCTGCCTGCTGCCCGCCCTGCTGCCGATGTTGTGGTGGTCGCTAACCCGCGCCGTCATCGTGCGCGAGGACCTGCCGCCCTTGACGGCGCTGCGCCGCAGTCGTCAACTGCTGCGCGGGCAGGGCGGGAAAGTCTGCTTGGTGCAAGGCATGTTCGCTTTCCTCTCGCTGTTGGCGTTGTTCAACCTCGGTTTGCTGGTGACGCTGCTGCTCGTGATACTGAGCGGCTTCCTGACCATTGATACCTCCTCCGTGACGAGGCTCATTTATGGTCAGGGGAGGTTCAACTACGTTTTCGGGATGTGGTTGGCGACGGCGGTGTTCGTGGCGATGGAGCCGTTGAAAGGCTGCGTGGACGCCCTCCTGTATCTCGATGCACGGGTGCGGGCGGAGGGCGTAGACTTGCAGCACCGCCTGCGGTCCTTGGGCATGGGCGCGATGCTGCTGCTTGTCCTAACTGGCAGCGGTGTGGGGGCGGCGGAGAACCCCCGCCCGACGCCGGAGCAAGCGCGAGAGGCATTAGCCGACGTCCTGCGCCGCCCGGAGTTTGAAGAGGTCGCCGGCAGCCCGGAACTGCAACGGTTCTGGAAGGAGATGCAAGGCAAAGCCATCAGCCTTGTGGAGGACACGCGTGCGTCGGGGTGGTTGCAAGGGGTGAAAGACGCGTTCCGTCGTTTCGACAACTGGTGGAAACGGACGTGGCAGCGATTTGAGAACTGGCTGCGACAGGTGTTCCGTTCCTCATTTCGCTCGCGCTCGTCGTCTCGATGGCTCGACTTCACACTGCTGCTCCCTTACGCCGTGATGGTGATACTGATTTTTGCGCTGCTGTTTCTCGTTTACTTCGTCGTGCGCACGCGGCAGAGCGCAGGCGAGGAACGCGCCGCTGAAGCGGACGGAGCGGCGGGGGCACCGGAGGACGCGACGACGCGCTCGCCCGACGAGTGGCGCGCCGTTGCCGTCCACTGGGCGCACGAGGGCAATTTCCGCGACGGACTCCGCGCCCTGTATCTGGCGATGCTCTCCCACCTACACCGCACGCGGCGGATTGACTATCACCGCGCGCGCACCAACTGGGCTTACGTGCGCGGCTTTCAGGGTCCTCCCGAAGAGCGGGCAGTGTTCACTGAACTGACCTACACCTTCGACGAAAAATGGTATGGCGCGCGGACATGCACCCAGGATGATTTTGAGAGGTTCGCCGATGGGGTTAAAACGCTCGTAGAGGCAAAACGTGAAACATGAAGTTAGACTGCAGCCGACGACGAGTTCACGTTTCACGTTCTAAGTTTCCGTGAGGCTCCGTTCTTCCTTCGGCTTTTTGTGGCTGCTGGTAACGACCGCTGCGCTGGTCGCGGTCGGTGTGATCTTGTTGTCTTACTACGCCGAGCGAGGGCGTTTCGAGGCGGCGTATTCGACGTTCCGTGCCGACCGCGAAGGGGCAAAGGCGTTGTTCTTGTGGCTGGAGCGGTTGGGCTACACGCCGCTGCGCGTCACCGAGGATTACACTCGCTTGCGGGCGGGGGGACTGTTGTTCGTCATCGCTCCGTCGCGCAACGCCTGGCTTGATGAAGGGTTTGACCCGTTTGAGGCGGACGCCCTGGACAATTGGGTGAAAAAGGGCAACACCGTGGCCGTGTTTTGTGACGGCAAGAGGCAGCCGTTGCCCCGCCTGAATCAGCGGCTCATCAGAGGCAAGACACGCCCGACGTTCAGCCGCCCCACGCAGCACTCGCCGCTCACGGCATCCGTGCGGACGCTGGTGATGAGGTCAGACGCGCATTTCAGACCTCATAAGTCGCGCACGGGGTTGCAGTTGAAGTGGTCGTCGGTGTTTGAAGACAAGGGGTGTCCGCAGGTCGTCATGGCGCGGCGCGGGCGAGGGGCGTATATTCTCGTCGCCGATGCTTACCCCGCGTCGAACGTGGGCATCGTAGAGGGCGACAACATGGCTTTCCTGCTTAACCTCGTGCGGCTCTACGCGCGCGATGCGGTGGTGTGGTTCGACGAGTTTCATCACGGGCACGCGGCATCCAGCGGTGTCATCGCTTACGCCAAGCAGCGGTCGCTGCACTACTTTCTGATTTATCTGCTCGTGACCGTCGGACTTGGGTGGTGGCGTTACGGCACGCGGTTCGGACAAGTTCTCCCGCGCTGGACTGACCCGCGCCGCGAGTCGGTGGAATACGCCTACGCGGTGGCGAGCGTATATCAAGCGGCGCAGATGCGGCGCTATGCGCTGGAGATGTGTTTCAACCAGTTCAAGAAAAAACTAACGCGCTTCGTGCACCACGCCGGCGCGTGGGACATCGCCCACATCGCCGCGCAGTTGGAGCGCAAAACGCAGCACCATCCCCGCGACGTCGTAGAAATCTCGCAGGCGGCTGAGCAGGCGCTGCGCCGAGAGGCCCTGTCCGACGCCGAGGTGTTTCAGTTGTGCCGCCGCATGGCGGAGTTCGAGAGGGAATGGCTTAGGGCGTGTATCAAAACGGCGTTTGACCCCTCCCCCAGCCCCTCCCTCAAGGGGAGGGGAATCTAAAAAAACGCCCCTCCCTATGGCTAAGAGTTGACAGGAGGTTGCATGACGGACGAGGGCGTGCGGTTTGTTCTGCAAAAGACCAACGAGATTTTTCAGGAGATGCGCAAGGTCATCGTGGGGCAGGAGGAGGCGATACAGGGGCTGCTCATCGCGCTTTTCTGTCAGGGGCACGCTTTGTTGGAGGGCGTGCCGGGCACAGCGAAGACACTGATGGTGCGCGCGCTGGCGAAGGTGCTGCGGCTGCGGTTCGCGCGCATTCAGTTCACCCCTGACCTGATGCCGTCGGATGTCGTCGGCACGAACGTTTTCGATTTGCAGAAAAACGAGTTCATCCTGAGGCGCGGACCCATCTTCACCGACCTGCTGCTGGCGGATGAAATCAACCGCACGCCCGCCAAAACGCAAGCCGCGCTGTTAGAGGCGATGCAGGAGCGGCGCGTGACCATTGACGGCGTGTCTTATCCGCTGGGCAACGCGTTCACGGTCTACGCGACGCAAAACCCGATTGAGTATGAAGGCACGTATCCCCTGCCCGAAGCGCAACTCGATAGATTTCTGTTGAAGATTCAAGTCGGCTACCCCAGCGCGGCGGAGGAGGACAGAATCCTCGACTTTTACAATCGCGGCTTGGAGCCGCATCAGGTGGACACCTCCGACGTGCAGCCGCGCCTGACTGCCGAGGACATTGACCAGTGCCGCACGGTCATTCGCCACCTGCGGATGGACGACACGCTCGTTACCTACGTGCGGCAACTGATGGTCGCCACGCGGCAATCCGACGAAATTCTCGTCGGCTGCGGACCGCGCGCTGGCATTCACCTGCTCTTAGCGAGCAAAGCCCACGCTGCCCTGTACGGGCGCGAGTTCGTCACGCCCGACGATATTCAAACGATGGCGTTCCCCACCCTGCGCCACCGTCTCATCCTCACCCCCGAAGCGCAAGCGGAAGGACTGACGACGGACGAGGTGCTGCGGGCGGTGCTGGATAGGGTGCCAGTGCCACGATGACGCGGTCTGTTTCACACGCTGTCATAGCAGAGGTGATTTCACCCCTCCCCCCAATCCCTCCCCAATGAACAAGCCTGTCATGGCAGGCAGAGGGAAGCGATCCCCTCGGTGGGAAGATGTCA
>JANWYM010000879.1 GCA_025055355.1 Abditibacteriales bacterium | reverse complement strand
CCTTGAACGGTTTCCGACGCTGCACGATCTGGCAAATGCGCCGGTGGACGAGGTGCTGCGCCTGTGGGCGGGGCTGGGCTATTATGCCCGCGCGCGCAACCTGCACAAAGCGGCGCAGACGGTCGTGGAGCGGTTTGGCGGCGAAGTGCCTCAGCATCCCCAGGAGTTAGCAAGCCTGCCGGGGATTGGACGTTACACGATGGGGGCGATCCTCAGCATCGCGTTCAATCAGGAGGTCCCCTTGCTCGACGGCAACGTGACGCGGGTGCTGTGCCGCGTCTTTCACATCACGGGAGACCCCAAAAGCCCAGCAGCGCAAAAGCGCCTGTGGACATTGGCAAAAGATTTGGTGCCCAAAGGCAAAGCGCGGGCGTTCAATCAAGCGATGATGGAATTAGGGGCGCTTATCTGCACGTCCACCGCGCCGCGCTGTGACGTTTGCCCGCTGTCGGTGCTGTGCGCAGCGAAGCAACTCAACAAGCCAACCCAACTCCCAGAGCCAACCCGCCAGCCGACTGTCAAAACCGTTGAAGACGTTGCCGCGCTCATCCGCTGGGAGGACGACGCTCCAGGAGGGCGACGCTCCGGCGGAGCCGACGGTTCGGCGGGAGCCTCACCCGCCCGCTACCTCATCGTCCAACGTCCGCTCAAAGGGTTGTGGGGCGGGCTGTGGGAGTTCCCGCGTGGCACAATTCAAAATGGCGAAACGCCCTCCGCTGCCCTGCGCCGCACGCTGCGCGACCTGTTAGGCATCAAAATCGAAGTCGGCGCGCTCGTCGCCACCTTCTCGCAAGCCGTCGAACACCGCCGCATCACCCTGTACTGCTTCGCGTGCGCCCTGACCGACGGCACGCCGCGCGCCCTCGGCTGCGCAGGCTGGAAGTGGGCGACGTGGGAGGAGATGTTGCGAGAGCCGATGTCGAGCGCGCAGAGGAAAGTGGTGGCAAAACTGCGGTGCAAAGGGGATGATGGAGGTGAATGACCTATGACCCTTGAAGGCAGAGTCGCCCTCGTGACCGGAGCCGCCGTGCGGGTGGGGCGGGCGATTGCGCACGCGCTGGCGCGGCGGAAGGCTAAGGTGGTGGTACATTATCATACGTCGGAGCGCGCAGCGCGCGAGGTCGTCTCTGAGATTGAAGCCCTTGGGCAACAAGCCGTCGCCTTTCCAGCGGACCTTTCACAGTCCCAACAAGTTGAAGCGTTGGTTGATGAGTCTTTGCGCACCTTTAAGCGGATTGATATTCTCGTAAACAACGCGGCGATTTTTTATCGCACGCCGTTTCTCAGTGCGAGCGAAGAGGACTGGGACAGGCACCTTGATTTGAACTTGAAAGGCGTGTTTCTCTGCTGCAAGGCGGTCGCGCCCGCGATGCTGGCGCAAGGCGGCGGACGTATCATCAACATCGCCGACATCGCAGGTGTGCGACCGTGGGCGGACTACGTTCCGTATTGCGTCTCGAAGGCAGGGGTCATCGCGCTGACGCAGGGGCTGGCGAAAGCCCTCGCCCCGACGGTGTTGGTCAACGCCGTCGCGCCAGGAACGGTGCTTTTTCCCGAAAGTTACTCCG
>JANWYM010000878.1 GCA_025055355.1 Abditibacteriales bacterium | reverse complement strand
CTGATGAACATGGCAGAGCCGTTCTCCTTGGAGGAGGACATGATCGAGGAGGACGACGGCGACCAGTTCATGGACTTCCTGCGCGACACGGAGTCCGACCCACCTGATGTGCAGGCGGAAACGCGGATGCTCCGCGAAGAGGTTCACGAGGCGCTCAAAGACCTCAGCCGGCGCGAGCGCGAGATCATCTCGCTGCGCTACGGTCTCACCGGCGGGCGCCCGCACACGCTCCAAGAGTTGGGCGCGCAGTTCAAAGTCAGCCGCGAGCGCGTGCGGCAAATCGAGCGTCAAGCCCTCAAAAAACTCCGCAAGAGCCGCCTGGCTAAAGCCGTGCTCAATTGAACGACGCCAGTGAAGAGACCTCAAACGCACTGGGGGAACGGCAGCAGCACACCGTTCCCCCAGTTTTTTGCCCTCCGCAACCCGTTCCTGCGCCTTCACACCTTCTCTGGTATCTCAAACCCCTTCGCGCTCTTTTTGCGCTTGAGCATCTCGTTCGCCTCCGCATCGCCCACGAACCTCTTCTTCACCGGGTCGAAGACCAGAGCGCGCTTGAGGCGGTAGGAGATATTCGCCAGATGGCAAAGTTGGGCGGAGATAACGCCTTCTTCCACCTCGCAGTTGAGGTCTTCGCGCCTGCGGCTGCGCACGGCGTTGATGAAGTTGACGAAGTGGCTGCCGTCGCCCGCGCCGCCGACCTGCGGGAGTTGCGAGAGTTCCCTCGGCTGCCCGTCGCCGCGGTAGCCGATGTGTGGCTTGAAGCCGTCGCCCGACCCCATGTAGCCCTCCGCACCGTAGACGACGTTGCCGATGCGGTCGCCTAATTCATCGTTGCTGGGCAAGCCGCGCACCTCGAACACCAACATCTTCCCATCGTCGAAGTGGAAAGTAGCGACCTGCGTGTTCGGCGTCTCCCCTTGGTCTTTGTAGCCATAGCGCCCGCCCGTCGAATGGACGCGCACCGGCAGCCGCTTGGCGAGAAACCACCGCGCGATGTCCATCTGATGCACGCCTTGATTGCCGATATCGCCGTTACCATACTCCCAGAACCAGTGCCAGTTGTAATGCACGTAGTTGGGGTTGAACGGACGCCGCGCCGCTGGTCCTTGCCACAGGTCCCAATGGAGATGCGACGGCGGCGCGGTATCGGGCTTGATGCCAATGGAGCCGCGCGGCTTAAAGCACATCCCCCGCGCCATGTAAATCTCCCCGATCTCCCCCGCCCACGCCCGCGCCACCGCGTTACGAACGGTGCTCGAGGAGCGGCTCTGATGCCCCACCTGCACGATGCGGTTATACTTCCGCGCCGCCTCAACCATCTTCTCCCCTTCGTAGAAGCCCCAGCAAGCCGGCTTCTCCACGTAAACGTCCTTCCCCGCCTGACACGCCCAAATCGTGAGGAGGGCGTGCCAGTGGTTGGGCGTGGCGGTGGCGACCACATCCACGTCTTTGTCCTCCAGCAGCTGGCGCACGTCGGCGTAGAGTTTCGGGCGTTTGCCCTGCCTCTCCTCCACCCGCTTCGCCGCCGCCTCCCACAGTGACTCATCCACATCGCACAGGGCGACAACC
>JANWYM010000877.1 GCA_025055355.1 Abditibacteriales bacterium | reverse complement strand
GACGCCGCTGCCGCCGACCATGCGTTGCGCCAGCGAACCCAACGCTTCGACAGCAAATCCCCAGCGGTGCGGCTGGGTGAACACGCATACGTCGAACAGCCCGTCATTCATGGAGACCGTCGGCGAGATGCGCACGCGCCAGCCGAAGTTCTTCGCGTTGGACACCAGCACCTCCCAAGCCCTCGCGGTGAGGGCGCGGTCTTCCGTCGTGATGGTGACGGACATCGGTTGGAAGCGGGCGAACGTCACACACCCCGTTAGAAAAAACGCGAACGACTTGAGACGCTGCTTGAGCGGGGGCGGCACCGCGCGCACCACCTGCGCATCAAATCCCAGCCCCGCCATGAGCAGAAAGTAACGCTTGACGGTCGCGGCATGGCACAGCCCCACGTCCAACGTCTGGGCGGGTTGGCAGCGAATCAAACGGCAGGCGGCTTCCACGTCAAAGGGCAGGTTGAACTCCTTCCCAAAGATGTTCTCGGTGCCGACGGGAATCACGCCCAACACCGCTGCGGAGCCGACCACGCCGTTGACCACCTCGTGAATTGTCCCATCGCCGCCCGCCGCGACAACGAGATCGTAACCTGCCTGTGCCGCCTGCCGCGCCTGTGCCTGCGCCTCACCGGGGCGCGTCGTTTCGAACACCTCGCACGTCGCGCCGTCCCCACGCAGACACCGCACCATCGTCGGCAGCGCCCGCGCTGCCCGCCCCTGCCCCGCCGTCGGATTGACTATCAACAAGACGCGCACCGCCGCTCTCACCGCGCTTATTATAGCACGTCAACACAGTCGGAGAGATAGTTGACAAGGATGGACCCGAAGAGGGCGTAAATCCCGCCCCTCCTTCACCGCCGCATTTCGTTTAACGTCGTCGCCACGCTCTCCGCCAGGGATTGCACGTTGTAACCGCCTTCCAGCACGGCGACGAGACGTCCGTTGCAGTGTTGGGCGGCGAGTGCTTTCACGATGCGCGTCATTTCGTAGAAGCCTTCTACCGTTAGTTTCATCCGCCCTAACGGGTCAGCAATGTGGGCGTCGTAGCCAGCGGAGACGAGCATTAGGTCCGGTTGGAAATCGTTGACGCACGGCTCCAAAGTCTCCTCCAAAGCCTGCCGATACTCCCAGTCCGTGCTGCCTGCGCGCATCGGCACGTTCACGTTGAACCCCACGCCCGCCCCCTCGCCCCTCTCATCTGCCGCGCCCCAATGCCACGGATACCACGGATACTGATGGATGGAGAAAAACAACACCGACGGGTCCGTGTAGAACGCCTCCTGCGTCCCGTTGCCGTGATGCACGTCCCAGTCAACGATGCACACTTTTGATACGCCATAAGTTTGCTGCGCGTAGCGTGCTGCAATAGCGACGTTGTTGAACAGGCAGAAGCCCATACCACTTTGCGGCAGCGCATGATGCCCCGGCGGACGCACCAGCACGAAGGCGTTGTCCGCCTCGCCGCTCATCACCGCGTCCACTGCCCGCAGCGCTCCCCCCACCGCCAGCAACGCCACCGCGTAAGACTCCGCAGAGACTGGTGTGTCTGCTGTCATCATGCCGCCCCCGCTTTCCGATAA
>JANWYM010000876.1 GCA_025055355.1 Abditibacteriales bacterium | reverse complement strand
GAGGGACGGCTCCCCCGCCACGTTGACCTCCAAGTTAATCTGCTTTTCCGCCGCGCGCGCCAGAAAGCGCTGCGCCGCGCTCTGCGCGATGGCATTGAGGTCGACAGGATGGCGCGGCTCGCTGCCCTCATCATGCATCCCCCGCGACAGCATCAGCAACTGCTCCACCATACGCGCCAGCCGTTGCGTCTCCTCGTGAATGGTGCGCAGGCAAATCGCCCGCCGCTCTGGGTCCGCTGCCACGCCGTCCAGCAGCGCCTCGGCGGCGCTCTGGATGCACGCCAGCGGGGTGCGCAGTTCGTGCGACACGTTCTCGATGAGTTGCTGCCGACGGTGCTCGGAGTCCTGCAATTTTGCCAGCGCCACACTGAGGCGGTCCCGCTCCTGCGATACCTGTTTCAGCAAGTCCTCCACGCGCTCGGTCATCACGTTGAACTTCTCGCCCAGCCGCCCAATTTCGTCGCGCGACCGCACCTGCACCCGCTCCTTGAAATTGCCGCTGGCGATGGACTCCGCCGCGACCATCATCTGACGCAGGGGTTTGGTAATGGTGCGCGAGATGAGATAACCGAACAGCGCAGCCAGCACGAACGCAACGGGCAACCGCCATTGCCACTGCATGTCCCGCACCAACAGGTCCCACAGCGACCACGACGGCAGCGGACGCGCCATGTAGTAAACCCCCTGCAGGTAATCGTTGACCATCAACGGCACCGCGATGTGGGCATAACCGTCTCGCACGCGACTGTGTGGCTCTTTGAGGGATTCTTTCAGCACGGTTTGCACTTCGGGCTGGTTGAAGATCTGCCCCATTGCAGGCACTGCGGGACCGCGCGACACCACGACGAAACCGTAGGGATCCACCACCACGACGCGGCTCATGTCGGGAAACGACGAGCGTGGACTCCAGCGGCGCAACACCACGATGCGCGCCCCGTCCGCCAAAGACGCGCCCAGTTCCGTCATCAAGGACGTGATCAAGTTGACCTGCCGTTGCGCGCTGTAGGTCATCCACTCCACCGCGTTTTGCTGCCCGTAGCCGCGAAACGCCCGCGTCACCAGCGCCACCACAATCAACTGCGCCGCCAGAGTGACCAGGAGAAAGACCAACGTTAATTTAAACTGAATGGATCGCCACATCATACATCACCCATTATGATACAATCCACTGCCTGAAGTTGTTGAGAGCCTGTGTGGAAACTGTTGATAAAGTGTTAAAATTTCAGGCAAGGAAAGCATACAGCCGCGTCGAATCACAACCATCGGAGGCATGCTGCATGAGAGCAATGGTCTACACCAAACCGAAAGAGTTGAGAATCCTCGACGTGGAAACCCCTCATCCGCAGCCGGGGGAAGCGCTCATCAAAGTCTTCGCCTGCGGCATCTGCGGCTCCGAGTTGGAGGGCTTCGCCACCGTCAGCCCCCGCCGCGTTCCCCCGCTCATCATGGGGCATGAGTTTTCGGGTGAGGTGGTTGAAATCGCTCCTGTACCTGTTCACCCCTTCACCCCTCCCATCGTTGTGGGCGACCGCGTCTGTGTCAACCCGCTTATTGCCTGCGGCGCGTGCGATCTGTGC
>JANWYM010000875.1 GCA_025055355.1 Abditibacteriales bacterium | reverse complement strand
GCGGTGGGGGATGGCGCAGGCGCGGCAGTGTTGGCACACCAGGTCGCACGCCCGCGTCGTCTCCCAAATCACCACGAATGGCGAACGGTTGAAGTCTAAGTCCACCATGGAAGGTCGTTGGACGGTCTGTAACATCGCGGTCTCTCTTTCCCTTTGCGCTTCATTGCCTTGTTGCGCGTCGCGTCGTGATGGCATCCGCGCCAGCAGAGGTTGCTTTGCTTCGTGCCTGGCAACCGCTGCGCTTCTCGCCATGACAGGCATTTTCCTCGGAGAGGGGTTGGAGGAGGGAGAAGGGCATGACAGCAATCCGTTCCTCCGCCAACCCAGTAGGGGCGGGCGTCTCCGCCAGCCCCATATCGGACGACCCTCTGTGGTCGACCCTACGCCTTTTGAGAGATGACCTCCTGAATCCACGTAATCGCAGCGAACGCTCCCGACCAACCGATAGTCGTAATGCCTAAGATGCCGACATGAATCAGTTCTTCGGGCGTCGCGCCCGCTTTGAGAGCGCGTCGGGCGTGCGAGCGCACCGCGCCCTGACGCTCCGCCCCCATCGCAATCGCCAACTTCACCAGCCGCTGCGTTCTCTCGTCCAGCGGTCCCGCGTGCGCGGCGGCTTCACCCAAAGCGTTGTAAGCATCCCACAACTGCGGATACTTCCCAGCAAATTCCTCCAACACCGGCGGCAGCTCACTTTGAGACCTCTTCGGCATGCTTTATCTCCTTTCTTCATCTTTCGCTGGTCGCATCAATGAACCTCACATTCACCCCAGCCAGTTTCTTCTTGACGGTTTGTTGACAGGGCGGGACGCCTTCGATAGGGGCATTCAGGGTTCGCCATAGGTCAACGCCCCACCCCAGCATCGCCGCGAAGACGAACACCGAGCCAACACCGGTCAGGAAGAAAACACGCGGCGCGAAATCGGTGAGGACTTCGGCGGACACGCGCAGGGCGTTGCCGAAGTTGATGAGCGCGAACGGCAGCCCCAGCGCGCTAAGGCGGCGCGCGTCCTGCCCGCGCAGGGTCGGCACAACCTTTGAGGTCACACCCATCACCATCATCACGATAAAACCGACAGAGAGAGCGTGACGGTAGGCGTTGAGGTAAGCGTGTGAGAACATGTCGCCCGTGGCGGCTGAGTAATATCTGTTGTAAGTTCGCATCAGGTTGAGCATCACTAATGACACCAGCAGCCACACGAAGGCGGCGCGCACGAACTTGAGGCTGCGGTCGGGGTCGGTCGCCGTGCCAAACACGCCCAACGTCGTCGCGGTCATGATGCCTCCCACAAGCAGCCCCAGATAACCCACCTGCACGCCGATTCCGAACAGCGGCAC
Source organism: Abditibacteriales bacterium (assembly GCA_025055355.1). Lineage (GTDB taxonomy): Bacteria > Armatimonadota > Abditibacteriia > Abditibacteriales > JANWYM01 > JANWYM01. The sequence goes on along the minus strand of JANWYM010000875.1, from coordinate 240 downwards.
ATCCGTTTTGTGCATCAACACTTTGCCGACAGCGACGAGAAGGAACGAAGCCAGCAGCAGGGCGTAGATGCAATGCGAGCGGCGCAGGAGGCGCGGCGTGTGGCGCAGGGCGGTCAAGCCGTAAGCCGGTGGCAGGATGCGCAGGCTGATACCCACGATCATCATCAGCGCGAACCCGACAAACTGCACATCGCGGAATGGTCCGAGCCACGCCACAATAATTTCCACCAACACCGGACC
>JANWYM010000874.1 GCA_025055355.1 Abditibacteriales bacterium | reverse complement strand
AAATCGGCGGAAAAACGATTGCGGCAGAACGCGAAACGTCGGCTGCGGAACATGGCTGTCAAGTCCGCCATGAAAACAGCGATCAAAAAAGCCCTCAGCGCGAAGGGCGCGGACGCCGCGCTCAGGGCAGCCCTCAGTGCCATTGACCGAGCCGCCGCCAAGGGAGTCATTCACAAAAATGCCGCCGCGCGGAAAAAGTCGCGATTGGTCAAGAAGTTCGCCAAGGGGTAACGATGTAACGACGATGAGTCAATGGGTCATCATTAAGAGGTACGCATCAACCCATTGATCGCGGCTTTCTACTACGTCAACTCAAGGGGGAGGATAGGGTGTCCTCGTCTCGACCTCTGCGACCTCTGCGGTTCAACATGCGGCATGACTCGACAGTGGCGCGTCCATCCCGTTTCGTTCCGCTCCATTCTCATCGGTTTTCTGCTCATCCCGGTTGACGCCCTGTGGGTGGCATATCGCGGTGGGGATGGCATTTTGTCTTTGCTGGTGCCGCCCGTGGTCACCACGTTCTGGCTGGTGGGCGTCAACGCGCTGGTGCGGCGGTTCAAGCCGCGTTGGGCACTGCGCGAGGGGGAACTCGCCGTCATCTACGGGATGCTCGCCGTCGCAACGGGGATTGCCAGCGAGTGGATGTATAATGTCACCCCGCTCATCGGTTTCCACACCTGGTTCGACAACCCACGCACCAATTACGATGAGGAAATCCTGCGCTATTTGCCCCCCTGGATGGTTCTGACCGACCGCAAAGTCCTTTACGACTACTACAACGGGCGCACGACGCTATTTGTGTGGCATCACATTCTACCGTGGGTCAAGCCGATGCTGGCGTGGGGCGCGATCATCTTCGTCGTCGTGTTCATGATGCTGTGCATCAACAGCCTCATGCGCGAGCAGTGGACGCAGAACGAGCGGCTGACCTTTCCCATTGCGCAACTGCCCATGGCCTTGACGGAGAACGGCGGCGCCAGCCCGGTCTGGAAAAACCGCCTGCTGTGGTGGGGCTTTGCGTGCGGGTTCATCTACGACATCTACTGCGGCTTGATTGTGCAGTTCCCGTGGCTGCCCGACTTCCGCCTGCGCAAGCCGCCGTTCATTGACAGTTACGTGAACATCTTCTTTCCCAACCGCCCGTGGAGCAACATCGGTTGGACGCCGCTGGACATCTTTCCGTTCATGGTCGCACTGGCTTACTTTTTGCCGCTGGACTTGGCGTTCTCCTCGTGGTTCTTCTTCCTGTTCCGCAAAATTCAGCAAGTCATCGCCTCCGCCTACGGCTACCACGGACCGCTTTGGCAAGGCATGTTCGGCAACCCGTCGCCCCCGTTCCTGACCGAGCAATCGTGGGGGGCGTTTATCGCGCTGTTCCTGATCTCGATGTGGAACGCGCGCCACTACCTCAAGCGCGTGGGGCGCGACATTTTGAGCGGCAAGTCATCAGCGCAAACCCCCGAACTCATTCACCCGCGCTGGGCGCTATCGGGACTCGTCGGGGGCTTCCTCGCCCTCGCCTCCTTCGCGTCGCTGGTCAAGTTATCCGTTCCCTTCCTGCTCTGGTATTTCTCGATGTTCCT
>JANWYM010000873.1 GCA_025055355.1 Abditibacteriales bacterium | reverse complement strand
CCGGGGGCACCACCCCAAACAGTTCCGTGCGCCGCACGAATGCCATCATCCATTTGCGCATGGTCTTGAGTTGGCTGCGATACTGCAAGAGGGCGCGATACTTTCGCTGCTGCGCCTCCTGGTCGAGCGGGAGTTCCAGCCAGCGCGTGTCGCCGCCCACCAACTTCGCCGGCGGCAGCAGCCGCTCCTGAGGGGCATATTTTTTCGGGGCAGGCCATCCGTCGCCGCGATGAATCAGGTAGGTCAAGTGCCGCGCTCTCTGCGCCACCTCGTTGCCCTCCAACTTGAGCGACTCCAGCGCTGCCGTCACAAACGCATGGGTTGCCCAGTGGTCGCGGTGGACGTCATTGGGGTGGGTGGTATAAACCGCCGTCGGTTTGAACTCCACGATGAGGCGGCGGATGTCCTCCCATGCCGCCGTGCCACAGTAGGGCGCGTTGGGGCGGAAACTGTTGCGGTAGGGCGAACGGTCTCGGCGGGTGAACCGGGACCTGTAAAGCCGCTGCTCATCCCAGCAGTCGAACCACATCGCCGCCGTGCCACCGTCGGGGTAGCCGAGGAAGATGACATCATCCGCCGACAGCCCCAACTCGCGCATCGCCGCGAGCGTCTCCGCCTGCCGCGCATACGCCATCTCGATGTGCTGGCGGGGGGAGATTTTGACGTTGCTAATCGCGGTGGAGAACGAGGCGTCGCCGTTGGTGACGACGACAACTTTGATCGCTGCCCCGATGCGCCGCGCCATCGCGATCAGCCCCCCGCAGCCCAGCGTCTCGTCATCGCAGTGCGGCGCGAAGATGAGCAGGCGGTCGCGCGCGCTCGGCTCTGGCATGGTAGGGAACTCCTCCCCGTCCACGCTCAGGTTCTGACGGTAGAGACACCAGTTGACAAATAACATTGGCACGCCCAGCATCGCGCCCAACAAACTAACCGACGCTAACGCCCGCGTGCGACGTCGTTTCCAGAGTCGTTTCATATTCGGCTCCGTTTGGGTTGGGTGCAAAGTCCCTTGTTGTCAGCGGCTCCCGCTCTCAGCAGGTCGGGCACCGTGACGAAGCGATACCCCTTTTTCTGCAAGCCTTCGAGGATCATCGGTAGCGCTTGCACGGTGCGCAGGCGGTCAATTTTTTCCCCGGATGAACCGTCGTGCGCCAGAATGATGCCACCAGGACGCGCTTTGGCAATCACCCGCTGCGCCATGGCTTGTGGTGTCGGCGCGTCGCGGCTTTCCGCACAAACCGTCCAGAGAACGATGTGATACCCCTGCTGCTGGGCGAATCGGCAGACCCGCAGGCTATACATCCCCCACGGCGGACGCAGCAGGCGCGGGTTGGAACGCGTGAAACGGGCGATGATGTCCGCCGTTTTGTTGACTTCCTGTGACAACGCGTCCCACGTCAACTTGTAAAGTCGTTGATGGGAGTAGGTGTGGTTGGCGATGACGTGCCCCTCCCGCACGGCGCGATGCACCAAGTCGGGGTGTTTCTCCATCTCTCTCCCGACCATAAAGAACGTCGCAGGCACGCGATAACGCTTCAGAATGTCCAGCACCTTGGGCGTAAAAACCGGGTGCGGCCCATCGTCAAACGT
>JANWYM010000872.1 GCA_025055355.1 Abditibacteriales bacterium | reverse complement strand
ACCGAAATCCGTTGACAGCCGCGAGGCGGAAAACGATGTCTCGACCTACTGTCAGGTAGAGTGGAACGCAAAAGTTCAGTGTAGATGAAAGGAATCGTTTGTATGAGTCAACTTCCCATGCGTATCGCTGTCGGACAGTTCAGCGAGATTTCCGAGGAGCGGTTGAAGTTCATCAAGCAGTTGGGCGCGGACGATTTTCTGCTCAACACGCCCAACCTCCCCGACCGGGGCGGCTACTGGGACTTCCAGGATTTACTGATGCTACGCACAGCGGGGGAGGACTACGGCTTGCGACTGGCGGCGATTGAGAACGTGCCGGTGCGCTTTTACGACAAGGTGATGCTCGGTTTGCCTGGGCGTGACGAACAGATTGAAAACATGGCGAAGACCATCCGCAATATGGGGCGGGCGGGCATCCCCATTCTGGGCTACCACTGGATGCCTAACAGCGTCTGGCGCACCTCCCGCACCACGCCCACGCGCGGCGGGGCAACCGTGACCAGTTTCAACCTGGAGTTAGCCAAGAACGCCCCGCTCTCGCACGACCGCGAATATACCGCTGAAGAGATGTGGGCGAACCACGAATACTACATGAAAGCCATTCTGCCCGTGTGCGAGGAAGCCAACGTCAAACTTGCCCTGCATCCCGATGACCCGCCGGTGGCATCGCTGGGTGGCATAGCGCGCATCATGAACAGTTTCGAGGGCTTCAAGCGGGCGATGGAGACCGTGCCCAGCGCGATGCACGGCATGAACTTCTGAGTGGGCTGCTGGTCGGAGATGGGGCTGGACGTCCCACAGGTCATTCGCTACTTCGGTCCGCAAGGTAAAATCTTCTACGTCCACTTCCGCGACGTGCGCGGCACCGCCGACAACTTCGCCGAGGCGTTCCAAAATGATGGGCAGCAGAACATGTTCGAGGTGATGAAAGCCCTCAAGGAATCCGGCTTCAGCGGCTTCATGATTGACGACCACGTGCCGCGCATGATAGACGACACTCCATGGGGGCATCGTGGGCGCGCCTATGCGATAGGCTACATGACGGGGCTGCTGGAGGCGGTCAATGCCCTCTATCCCGCAGGTGTGCCGTGAAACGCAGGGGAACAGAGGGCCTCAGGAACTTTGCCCCTCGGTGCGGATGTGTTATAATGAAACGACAGGAAATCAGCGAAAGGAGCATGCACATGCGCATCCGAGGGTCGTCTGGGGTTATCCTATTTGTGGCACTCGCAGTTGGTTGCCTGATGTCTTCCTGTGGCAACAAGGGCAGTGACGAAACGCCACCACCGTTGGAGCCAGCAGGCGTAGGGGGAGCGAAGACGACGGCAGCGGGAGAAACCGGCAAAAAGGTCAAAATCGTCCTGGTCACCAATGGCACCTCGCCGTTCTGGGACCCGATGGAAGTCGGCATGCAACGAGCGGCAGAGAAGTTGGGCTGCGAGGCGATTTCCCGTCGCCCGCAGAACGACTCGCCCGCGACCCAGCGGCAAATCATCGAGGACTTCCAGGCGCAGCAAGTGGACGCGATGGGGATTTCTGTCATCGAATCGGACACCATCGGTCCGGTCATTGATGACCTGATGAAGAGCGGCATTCGG
>JANWYM010000871.1 GCA_025055355.1 Abditibacteriales bacterium | reverse complement strand
GGGCGAGCCGCTGCCGCCCCAGGTGACGTTGACCGAAGACCAGAAGCGCGACATCGTGGAGATGTATCGCGACTACGTCGAAAGTGGTGAGCGTCCGCCCGCCGGTCGGCGCAAGACGATTGCCGCCCAGATGGAACTGCCTTACGGGGCCGTGGCACAGGTGGTCAATGAGTGGAGCCAGAGGATGCCCAAGGTGGATACCCTCACCCGCGAGCAGCGGTTCGAAATCGAGAAGCGCTACTTACGGCATCTGGAAAAGAAGGAGATTCCCGTCCATCAGATTCCCGAGGTCATTGCGGAGGAGATGGGCTTAGACCGCTGGCAGACGCTGCGCTGGATTGACTTGCTCTACGACGGCTCTGAAGAGATTCCGCGCATTCCCGACCCCACTGCCGAACAGCGTGAGGCGATTGTCGCCGCTTACGAAGAATACCTCGCGGCGAAGACCCCGCCCGAAACACCGCTCCCTCAGTTATTCGCCGAAAAAACTGGGGCAACGCCCAAGCAGGTCAACAAGGTGTTGGTGCAATATCGGATGGCTCGCCAGCAAGCGGCGCTGGCGGCGCAGTCCGCCCCTGTTGCACCTGCGGCAGCGGAGGCATAACGACGCAAAGGCTCCAGCGAAAAAACCGAAGCCTGCTTCCCGATGGAGGTAGGCTTTCGTTTGTCCCTCTTGCCCCTCCCCCAAGGATAGGGGAGTCATGAGAGTGGCTCAGAGAGTTTTTTTGTCCTCAGAATCAGGCTTTTTTCCTCGCGGCAACCCTACCGACAACGCCCCTCCCCTTGGGGAGAGGCAAAAGGGAGTCAACAACGGCGTCACTCTTGTCATCACCTCACGCTTTACGCTTGACGCTTTACGTTGTATAATACCAGCACGTTCGCGCACAAAGGCGGGGGATCTATGCTGCGGCATCGTGTCCTGACAGCCATCGTTGGCATCCCCATCACCATAGTCATCATCCACATCGGAGGATGGCTGTTGGCAACGGTGATTGCGCTGTGCGCCGTGTGGGGCTTTTGGGAGTTCTACGTCGCGCTGCGGGCGAAAGAAGTTCATGCGCTCAAGGAAGTCGCGCTGCCGTGTTTGCTCCTGCTTATCGGCGCGGCGCAGTGGCAATCGTCCCCTCAGGCGGAATCAACCAACTTGCTCAGCATCGCCACCATTGCCGTTCTCTTCGTGCTGCCCGTCGGCTCGCTCGTCTTTCACGTCGTCACCCATCACGTCGCGGGCAGCATCGCCAACGCGGGGGCGACGGTATTGGGAACTCTTTATCTTTCGCTCTTCACCTTCTTCATTCTGCTGCGCAATCTGCCGGGCGACACATTGACGCTGTGCGGTCAGCCCATCGCGTGGGGCGCGCGGCTGCTGTTGCTGGTGCTGTTCTCCTCATGGGCGACGGACACCGGCGCGTATTTCGTCGGCAAGAGCATCGGCAAACGCAAACTCTGTCCCGACTTGAGCCCGGGCAAAACCGTCGAAGGCGCCATCGGCGGCGTCCTCTCCGCTGTTATCGTCGCATTGCTGCTGGGGTGGGGGTTGCACATCTCACTCCTTCATGCCGTTACCATTGGGGGCATCAGCGGCGTGTGCGGACAGTTCGGCGA
>JANWYM010000870.1 GCA_025055355.1 Abditibacteriales bacterium | reverse complement strand
ACAGCGTGAACGCGGCGGGCAATCTCTGCCGCTATCTGTGCTCTGGTCTCCGCATCTCTTCGTTCATTCACGATGTTGTCACCTCCTCTATCCATCGAATGATGGCTTCTGCGTGTTCAATGACAGCGCGTGCAATGTCCTCTATCATTGCCTCTGCATGGTAGTCGGCTCTCACACGCAACCAGTAATCCGCTTGCAAGTGCTGCACCAAATCGTCAGGCATCCCTAAAAACTCCATTGCGCCCTGTGGCAGAGTGCGATGTTCCCACCGCTCTCCGCCTGTGATTCCTGTATCCAGCGGTTCAATCCCCAGCCGCTCCAACTCGGAACGCACGGCTTGATAACTGGCATAGTAGCCGCGACTGGCTGCGCTGTTATAATGCCCGGCATCACAGCACAACCGCGCCGCCGGCAAACTCTCCCTGGCTTTCTCCAACAGCGTCACGCCAGCGCCCTCCTCACCGCCGCCGCCAGTTCCTTCAACTCCCCCTCGCGCACCGTGCGCATGTCCAGCAGCAGCGCGTCGTTCTGGATGCGCCCGAACACGGACGGTTCGCCGATGCGCAGGCGGCGGCTGAGTTCGTCCACGCTGATATTTTTGGGGCGCAGCGCGACGAGGCGCGTGGGCAGATACTCGGTGGGCAATGCGCCGCCGCCGACTTGCGAGGTGCCATCCTCGATAGAAACGTTTGCGTAATGCGTCATACGGCATGCGTCATCTGCGCTATGGGGTCTGGGGTCTGCAGTCAGCAGTCGCACGAGACGTTTGGCGCGGCGTTGGAGTTCTTCGACCGGCGCGGCAATGGCTTGCAGCGTCGGGATTTCGCGCACGGCTTGCTCCGGGTCGAAGTAGGCGCGCAGCGTGCCTTCAAGGGCGGCAATGGTGAGTTTATCGCAGCGGAAGGCGCGATAGAGTGGGTTGCGACGGATGCGGTTGACGGCGTCTTTTTTGCCCACAATTAATCCCGCCTGCGGTCCGCCCAACAGTTTGTCGCCGCTGAACGTTACCACGTCCACGCCGGCGGCGACGCTCTCTTGCACGAGTGGTTCAGCGGCGATGCCGTAGCGCGAAACGTCCACGAACGCCCCGCTGCCCAAGTCCTCCATCACCGGAATTTTGTAACGCGCGCCCAACTCGACGAGTGCCTGCACCGTCACGCTTTCGGTGAAGCCCACAACGCGAAAGTTGGAGGCGTGAACCTTGAGCAGGAGGGCGGTGTTTGCGTTGATGGCTTTTTCATAATCGCTGATACGCGTCTTGTTCGTCGTGCCGACCTCGACGAGTTGCGCGCCGCTTTTTGCCATCACATCGGGGATGCGGAACGAGCCGCCGATTTCGACCAGTTCGCCGCGCGAGACAATGACCTCTTTGCCGTCCGCCAGTTCGTTGAGCGCGATCAGCACCGCGCCCGCGTTGTTGTTGACCACCGTTGCCATCTCCGCGCCCGTGAGGCGGCATATCAGGTTAGCGATGTGCAAATCACGGTGTCCGCGCTCACCTGTCTCCACGTCCACCTCTAACGCGCTGTGCATCGTCGCCGCTTCCACGAGACGTTTCACCGCGCGCTCAGAAAGCAGGCTGCGCCCCAGCCCCGTGTTGACGATGA
>JANWYM010000086.1 GCA_025055355.1 Abditibacteriales bacterium | reverse complement strand
CTTCCCCCTACTTCCCCCCATTCTACCCTTTGCGGCGCGATTTGTCAAACGGAAGGCACGAGGGATTGTCAGCGCGACGGCGAAGAAGAATCCGATATACGTTCATAGGCGTCAGCGCGCTTCTCGCTTGCTACTTTGCGCTGGTGCGTCCGCCGTTCCACAGCCTTATGGCGCAGTGGGGCGTGCGCGGCGCGGTGTCTGCCCTGCTGATTTACATGATTTTGATTGAACCTCGCTGGCTGCGCGTGACGCGACAGAACGTTATCATCGAACGCTTACCTGCCTCGCTGGATGGGCTGCGCATCGCACACGTCACCGATTTACACGTCGGCGCGCTGGGGCTGGGACGCGCGGATTATCGGCGGGTCATCCAATGCGTCGAGGGGTTTCAGCCCGACCTCATCGCTTTGACGGGCGACTTCGTCGCCCGCAACACCTGGCTGCGTTTGCGCCTGCGTGAATGTCTCCCCCTTCGCGCCCGGCATGGCTGCTTCGCCGTGCTGGGCAACGCCGACCGCCGCCACGCTGACGCGCTGATCGCCGAATTGCGGGCGTTGGGGGTGAAGGTGCTGATCAACTCCCACGAACTGGTCAACGTCAATGACACCCCGTTAGCTGTTGTAGGTGTGAACAATCCCTCGGAGCAACTGGACGATTTGGATGCCGCTCTACGTGGGATGCCAGCGAACGTAGGGCTGACCTTGTTGCTGGCGCACGCGCCGGATATTGCTAAGCGTATAGGACAGCATGAGATTGACCTCATCCTCGTCGGTCACACGCATGGCGGACAGGTCAGAATTCCCCTGCTGCACTACCTCACCCGCAAAGGCGTCCCCCACTTCCGCCAAGGTTGGTTTCACGTCGGCAAAGCGCAGATGTATGTCAATCGCGGTATCGGGCAGGTTGTGTCGTTTCGGTTTTTGTGTCCCCCAGAGGTAGCGTTGTTTACCCTCAAGAGGGAGTGATGGCATGCTGAAGTGTTGACCGGTCTTGACTCATCTCCGCAGATAGTATTTGAAAAAGTAAAAGACTAATTTGATCCACTCATTATTGATGGTAATAAGTTCATCCTCCCGCGTCCACCAGCGGTCGAGCGACATCTTCTCTTCTTCCACTGGCACGCCGTAGAAAAGCAAGCGCACGTTCTCACCCCGAAAGACCTTGTGGAACACCATCGCCGCACGGCGGGTGTGCAACGCGCTGGTGACGATGATGGCGGAGCGAAACCCGCGCCGCCGCATCAACTTTTTCAGTTGCACGGCTTCCTCGAACGTCCCCGTTGTATAATCCTGCACGATGACTTTCTCCGGCGGCACGCCTTGCTCAGTAGCGAACCCACGCGCGACGACGTGCGGAGAGTCTTTGGGGTCGTTACGGAAGATGTTCGGCACATGCGTGCGCGGACCGACGCCGAAGTTGAACGCGACGTAGTTGCCGTAGCCCTGCTGGTAGAGTCTGATGGCGTGGCGCACCCGCATGTCGCGGGGATAGGCTAAGGCGACGATCACATCGCACTTTTCCAGTTCGTCGGTCACAATCAGGAACTGCGCCACCTTCATCAGCCAGAACTGATAAGGTAGCACGAACACCCCGATCACGAACGCGAGGAACAACGCGCCCTTGATGAGCCGCCGCTGCCAGCGCGGGCGAGCGCGAAATGCCGTGAGAATGGCTTTCATCTCCACCATGGAGTCAGTGACCAGTGACCAGTGACCAGTGGTCAGTGAGGGGCAACTGATGCTTCGTTAAGTTGATTTTCACTCTTTGCTCAGACGGAGCATCGTAAGGCGAGACACCCTTTTCCGCCGTCCCATCTGGTCACTAACCGCTGACCACTGGTCACTGGTCACTGGTTACTTTACCTACCGTCTCGTAAATCCTCTCCGTCTCCCGCACCATGCGTCCCCGCGTGAAGAGCCGTTCCACCCGCTCCCGCCCGCGCGCGCCCATGGCTTGTCGCACATCTGAGTCCCTGAGCAGAGCGCAAATCTTCTCCGCCAACATGGTCGGCTGATGTGGCGGAACGAGATAGCCCGTTGCGCCGTCCGCAACGATTTCGCGCACGCCGCCGACATCGGTGGCGACGACGGGCTTGCCTGCTGCCATCGCCTCTAACGGCGTGTAGGGGAACGATTCCCACAACGACGGCAGCACGTAAACATCAAAAAGGGTATACACCTCCCTTGCGTCCTCGCGCTCCCCCAGAAAGACGACGTTTTCCGTCAGCCCCAGCCTCGCCGTCAGTTGCCGCAAGCAAGGTTCGTCTTCGCCGCTGCCGACAAGCATGAACTTCGCCTGCGGAAACTCATCAACAACTCGCCGCGCCGCCCGCAGCAAATCGGCTTGCCCTTTCTGTTTTGTCAGGCGACCAACAGTGCCGATACATGGTCTATGGTCTATGGTCTGTGGTCTATGGTCTGCAGTCTGCGGTCTGTCAACGCCGTTGTGAATGACCGTTATTTGCCCCGCCGGGCAAAGCCCCGTTCGCAAGGCGACGTCGCGCTCGCTTTCGGAGACGGCGATGAAGTGATAGGTGAACCCTGCCGCAAACTGTTCCAGCGTGAAGTAAAGAAACCGCTGGATGGGATGCACTTCCATCAGAAACGGAAAGCAGTGCGGCGTGTAAACGGCGGGCACCCCAACGAGGCGGGCAGCAACGCGCCCCAAAAAACCCGCCTTCGCGCTGTGGCAATGCACGAGGTCACACGGGTGACGCTTCAGAGCGCGCACGATGTGAACGAGCGCGCGCAGGTCGCGAACGGGTGATAGGTGGCGCGTCATCGGCACGATGTCCACTGCTACCCCGTTCTGCCTCATGCGTTCGATGTCCGTCACGAAATGCGGGCTGCGGAGGTTGGAGCAAATCACGCGCACATCAAAGCGCGTCTTGTCCAGCCCTCCCACGAGGTCGACGAGGTGACGGCGCGTGCCGCCGGTGGTGGCTTCGAGAATTTGCGTGACACGGATCCTCACGATTTCATCGGCACAATCCAGATGTTCCGATACCGCACGGGGCTGCCGTGGTCTTGCAGCATAATCGGACCGGGCGTCTTCGGGTCACCACCCATACCGGCGGTAGTGTTGTCGGTGGGGATTTCTACGTTGTCGTGAATTTTGACGCCGTTCCAGAACACGGTCACGCGTGCCCACTCCAGCCGCTTGCCCGCCCTGTCGAAGCGCGGGGCGCGGAAGGTGATATCGTAGGTGTTCCACTGCCCCGGCGGGCGCACGGCTTTGTCGAAGTTGTCAGGGTCTTTGATGCCGTAAATCGCCCCACAGCCGCCAGCTTTGTAGGTGTTGTTCATGTAGGAATCTAAAATCTGAATCTCGTAACGACCTTGCAGGTAAACCCCGCTATTAGCGCGCCCCTGCCCCTGCTTGTCGGGCAGCGCGGGCAGCCAGAACTCAAGGTGCAACTGGAAATCCGTGAACTCCTGCTTCGTATGAATGTCGCCACCTCTGACCTCCATGTAGCCGTCCTTGACCACCCACTCACACGGCTTCTTCGAGCCGCGATGCACCCACGCCTCTGTGCTCTTGCCGTCAAACAGAATGACGGCGTCCTTCGGCGGTTTGCCCTTCTCCTCCGCCGCTTTCACATAGAAGACTACCAATCCAGCGCTCAACAAGACGCAACAGGCAACACGCAAAACGATGCCTTGCAGCATGGCGTCACCTCCTCATCTCAGTCCGTAAAACCTGACCGCGTTATCGTGGAACAACTTCCGCTGCTGCAGCGGCGTGGCGTCGCGGACGATGTGCTTGAGCGCGTCGACCCACTGCTGGTAAGTCGCCGTCAGCGTGCATACGGGCCAGTCCCCACCGAAGATGACGCGGTCCCATCCGAACTCAGCGATGACGTGCTTGATATAGGGCTCAAGGTCAGCGGGCGTCCATGCGCCCGGTTGGGCGGAGGCGATGATGCCCGATACTTTGCAGATGAGGTTCTTGCGCTGCGCCAACGCCGTGATGTCACGCTTCCACGGGGAGGCGTCGCTCCACTGCACGTTTGCGTTGCCGCAGTGGTCGAGGATGAAGCGCGTGTCGGGGCAAGCGTCCACCAACTTTATCGCGTCGCCCAACTCAGCGGGGCGGATGCAGATGTCGTAACTCATCCCCATCTCGCCCAGCAGACGAATATCGCGGATGAACTCCGGCTGCGTGCAATGCCCCGGCGGAAGCCCCCCATGCAGCACGCGGCGCACACCTTTGATGTAGGGATTATCTTTGAACTGCTTGATGTAGTCCTTGAACCCCGGCGCCGACGGCTCGCCGGAGATGACCGCCGCCCGCATCGGCGTCTTTCGGCTCTCGCAGAGAGCAATAACGTATTCGGCTTCCTTCACCCGCTGTGACGGTTCAACGTCTACTTCCATGTAAACGCTCATCACGACGTTCAACCCTTTCGTGGCTGCGTTGTAGTCTTCCATCAGGAAACTGCGGTTAAGTTTCCCCGCGCTCTTCAGCCATGGTAGGTTGAATTTCGTCAAGTCCCACAAGTGCTGGTGGGTATCCACAATCGGCACAGCGTTTTCTTTCGCTGCAGCCGCCGCTTGTTCCAACGACATTGAGCCACCTCCCACAGTCACAGCCGCAGCCGCAACAGCCGTTTTCCTCAGAAACCCTCGACGAGTCAACTTCACTCCTCAACTTTTGCGTTTCGCGCTTCTCTCCCTCCCCGCTGCAGGAAAACGTCATGGCGAGCAGCGAGGAGGACTTCGCTCCGCTCGCCATGACAGGCGTTTTCGGAGGAAAGGGCAAAACGCAAAAGTTTAGATCACTCTATTACTCCGTTTGCTTCGGCACAATCCAGATGTTGCGAAACCGCACCTTGCAACCATGGTCTTGCAGAAGAATGGGACCTTATTCCTCCTTCGTTCCCCTGCTGCCGCGATTGACCTCGCATGTAGCCGTCTTTCATCACCCAGTTCTAATTCGTCCAGTAGCTCAAGTCTTTGCCGTTGAATAACACGACAGTATCCTGCGGTGGCGATACGGGCTTTCCTTCGTCATCGGCGGAAACGACAAGAGCACATCCGACGGCGAAGATGACGGAAACGCCGTTTAGGCAATCGCGACGATGGCATCACATTGATTTACTCCTTTTTGTGGCGTAAGTTGTCAACTTGCTCCACATTATAGCACATGAAAAAAGACGGGGTCAAGCGAGCGGGATAAAGGGGGCGCTCCGTGACTGTTGCGGCGCGAACTTATGACGTCCGGGGACGCGGGGGAGTGAGTTGCTGCCCGGAGCCGTAATGGAGCAGGAGGGTACGGTCAACGACTGGAGGCGTAAAGCGTTCCGTCCTCCCGTCGGGCCAGCGGACGACGATGCCTCGCACTTTGTCTTCCTGTCCGAGACCGAAATGGGCGCGGACGTCGTTGGCGCAGAAAATACTCCCGGTGGTCTGCACGTCGCGGATGGATTTGCCCTGATTGGTTTCCAGCGTGATCCGCGCTCCTATCCCGTGGCGGTTGTTGCCGGGGGCTCGCAGACGCACAGCGAGATAGTGTCCGCGCTGCGGGGTGACGTTGCGCAGCAAGAGCGGCTGCCCTTCGGGATTGGTGATGACGACGTCCACGCCCCCGTCGTTGTCAATGTCGCCTGTGCAGAGGGCGCGCCCGACGAGCGGTTGCTGGAAAGGCGGTCCCGCTTGGGCAGAGACGTCCGTGAAGGTTTGTCCCTTCTTGTTATGGAAGAGGATCAACGGCTGGGGGTAATCGGTTTGAGGTTTGACCTTTTTCGCTTGATCATGCACATGACCGCTCGTCACCATCAAGTCCAGCCAACCGTCGTTGTCGTAATCTAAAAAGCGCGCGCCCCATGAGACCCATAGGTGCAGGGGCTTAGCGATGCCGGTGCGCAAACTCATATCGGCGAAGATGCCGGTGCCGAGGTTGCGGTAGAGGTTTTTGACTTCGTTCTCGTAGGTGGTTACAAACAAATCCATGTGCCCATCGCGGTCATAGTCACCCCAATCAATGCCCATGCCTGCGTGGACGAAGCCGTAGGCGTCGAACGCGGTGCCACTTTCGGGACCTTTTTGTTCGAAGCGCCCATTGCCTCGATTGCGGAATAGGTCGCCGGGGCGTTCATCGTTAGCGACGGCAATATCCGTCCAGCCGTCGTTGTCATAGTCGGCGCAGGCGACGCCCAGGGCGTTGCCCGACGCCTCGGCCATCCCACGCTGCGCCGTTTCGTCCACGAACTTTTTGCCACCAACATTCCGGTAGAGCGTGCCACGCTGCGGGTCATAGGTTTGCGGATCGCAGGCAATCATCACCTCACCGCGCGAGCACAGTTGCGGGGTGTGGGGGCCAAAGTCAACGTAGCGTAAAACGTAGAGGTCCAACCATCCGTCGTGGTCAACATCAACGAACGCCGCGCTGGTGCGCCATTCCGGCGATTGCGTGCCGCTGACGGGACGCACATCCACCCCTACCTCTGCTGTCACGTCCTCAAATCGCATCGCGCCCTGGTTGCGGTAGAGCGCGCTGCAGTTGTAGCCGCAGAGGTAGAGGTCCATGCGCCCGTCGCCATCGAAGTCGCCCGTTGCCGCGCCGTGCCAGTGTCCTTGCTGCCGCAAGCCGGAGTTTTCAGTCACGTCTTGAAAGTGGAAGCGTCCATCACCGCGATAGAGCGCGACGCGATTCTCACCTAACAGCACAAGGTCGAGGTAGCCGTCGTCGTCGAAGTCGCACAACGCCGCGCCTGTTCCCAGCGTCTCCAGAATGTTCAAGCCCACTTTGTTGTGACGCTGATGGAAGTCCACCCCGCTGACGGCGCGCTGGTCAACGAACAGCGCAGGTAGCGGCGTTCCCTCGCTGCGCGACGCGCCACAGCCACTTAATCCGCTCAGCAGGAAGAATAACCCCAATAAACCCGCGCATGGTTTCATGGGAGGGCCTCTTTCCCTGGTTCTCTCGGCACTGCGCCGCGCTGTTCCAATCGCCTCAGGCGCGCGGCAGCCTCGGCATTCTTGGGGTCGACGCGACGCAGGAGATAGCGATATTGCTGCGCTGCCTCTGCGTCGCTGCCCTGTTCTTCCAGAGCGCGTCCCAGTGCAAGGTTCAACTCGACATCGTGCGGGCGTAGGGAGAGCCGTCGCCACAAACTGCTGATGCGGCGGTGCAACGCTTCGAGATATTGGAACCTTTTCAGCCACCGCTGCGACTCTGTCCTCTTACCTTGACGCTGATAGAGCATTGCCAGGTTGTAAGCGGCTTCGGGGTAATCGGGTAGGAGCATCAACGCCAGTTTCAGCCGCCTTTCCGCTTCCGCTTCCTCACCGAACTGCGCCTCCAGAATGCCGACTTGCCCCTGAAAGAAACCGTTGTGGGCTTCTTTCTCGGCGAGTTGCAATAGAGCAGGGCGCACTTTGCGGTAATCCTCAGGGGTGCGCGCACACAAGGATTGTGCCCGCACCAAGGCCCCCTGCGCGGTAGTGTTATCGGGATCCACCTGCACCGCCCTCTCAAAACATTCCACCGCCTCCTCAAAGCGAGCGCGGTAGGCGAAACAGTCTCCTAACGCCAGCCAGTAGCGGCTTTCGCGGGGAGCCAGTTCCACGGCTTTCCGCAGCGGGGCTTCGGCTTCCTGGGGTTGACGGCTCTCGTTGAGCGCCTGCCCCAAAGCGAACCACCCTTCCGGGTCGTGGGGCGCCAGTTCGGTCACAACGCGGAACTCCTGGATGGCAACGGTGTAATGCTGGCGGTGGGCGAGGACTTTCCCCAGTGCCAGATGGGCAGGGACGTTGGCTACATCCAGTTCAAGGGCGCGTTTGAGGTAAGGGACGGCGAGACGGTGATGCCCCAACGCGACTAAACTGAGGGCTAACTCCCCGTCCACCCGTGCCCGTAACGCGAGGTTCTCTTTCTGCTGCAGCGCGCGCAGGGCATTGCCGAAACTATCCACTGCCTCGCGGTGACGTTGCTGCTTCGCCAGCGCACGCCCCAAGGAGTAATGCACCCACGCATCAGCATGGGGGCGGGACGCAAGCGCCTCCAGATATTTCAGGGGGACGCGTTCCAACCACCATGCGCGGGTCGACTCCCAGCGGCACGCCAGCCCTAAACCCAGCCCCAGAACGAGACAGACTCCCCCCCACCGCGTCCAACCCCTGCGCGGGGTGTCAGGACGTAAGCGTTTTCTCAAGCGGGATAGGAGATTCTGCATAACCGTCGTATCTCAGTGAGTCAGTGCCGACCTAAAGAGGAGAGAGGGACAGCCACCGGCCGTCCCTCCCTCTGACGGTTTACCGCCTGCTGCCCGACATCCCGCCGAATCCTGGAGGTCGGCGCATGGGGGCGCTCCCAGTCGGGCTGGAACCGGTTGGCTGACTGCCCACACGGGGCTTCCTCGTGGCGGGGTCAATAAACGGCGGCGGCGGCGTCTCCAGCGTTGGCGGTCGACGGAAGAGGAAATGCCATCCCAAACCGGCGATGAAGAGCACCAGCACCACAATTGCCCCAATGATCATAGGGGGAGACATTTGCTTGTGCATGAGCCTTCCTCTCCTTTCTCAGCCCTCTCCTGCTATGGCGCAGGCAGATTGAACGGCGCTACAATCGGTCTTTCGGGGCGGGGGTTCGCCGAGTTGGGATCGCCCGGCCACACCATACGCTGGATTTGCATGTAAGCGACGTGTCCGTCCACGTAGCCGATGATGTTCCCGTTCTGGGCATGCCCGGCGTATTGCTGCCAGCGACTGAAGTTCGTGTAGTCATTGCTCCACACGCCCCAGTCGCCCGCGCGGGAGTAAGCCATGCGTCCATAGAACCCCTGTCCACCGTCCCAGTCGTGGAACAACGGTCCGCAGGCTTCGGCGATGAACGCTGTCTGTGCCGGCAGCGGCACCGCCGCCGTCCGATTGTAAGTGCTCCCAACGCTATTAATCCATTCGTTCATGCCATAACTTAGCCGGTAGAAGGTCGGCGGGTTCGAGCCCGGCACAATCGCATAACCCCAGCCGGTCGTCTGGCTGTTTGGACGTGGGTCGCTCGGACAGGCATACACTTGTGTGTTTTTGACGTAGGGCATAATCTGGTTCATCCACCAGCCTGACCCCTGCGGCATATTCCATGACGCCCCCGAATCCCAGCCGGGGAACCTCTCATCGTAGTCCTGAATATACTGCAATGCACCCATCAGCAGTTGCTTGAGGTTGGATGAGCAACTCGACTGCCGCGCTTTCTCCCGCGCCTGCGCAAACACAGGCATGAGAATGGCTGCCAGGATGGCAATGATGGCGATCACAACCAGCAACTCAATCAAAGTAAAGCCTTTCTTCTTCATGTTGACCTCCTCGAGGCTCCTTCCCTCTGCCTCTTGATGCACCTCCGTTCTTGCGGACAGCCTTATCACCTCCTTTCCCCCTATTATCCGTCCCGCCGCGACAATTCCACAGCCGCGTCGCGGACTCCTGTCGAGACGGGCTCTCAAAAGCAAAGAAGACGACTCCCTCCCTTCCCTGGTCGCCTTCTCTGCCTTTACGCTGCCTAATTATCTAATATCTTCCCACCAAGCGTCAAGAGGAAAATTCACCTTTTTCGACGGGATTTCCCTCCCTCGGTTCATGATTTTTCATCAAAACCGCCCAAACCTCCCCGTCTCCTTCTATGACACCCCTACGTCAACCGAACACTACCGCCTTAAGGTCGCGTGCTGCCTGCCGCAGCGTCTCAAGGTTGGAACGTTCGTCTTTGAGTGAGAACAGGTAAACAATGCGTTCCTTGCCCTGCACGGCGAGAGAGACGTAATATCCCCCTGACCACGGGTTCACCACCACTTCGCCTTCCATCCCCTCCGATGTCAAAACGTCTTGGGCTAACTGCCACACCCGTTGGCTCTCCGCCGACAGTAGCGTGGGCTCGGGAAGAGAACCGCTGTCCGTTCCCGACGTCTGCTCGCGTGAAACATGATCCTGAGAAGATGAGGTTCTGCCTCGCTTCATAGCAGCGATGACCTCCTGCGACAACTTGAGTTATCATCCGACGCGGATGAACTTCTGCAACCGACCCTCCCGCAGCACCTCGCCCACGTAGAGGTCACCGTGCGCGTCCACCCAGATGCCGTGCGGACCGCCCGCGAACTCGCCGGGCTTTTCGCTGGGTCGCGCGCCGCCCCACTGGGTGATCAGTTCGCCATCCAGTGTCCAGAGACTTACTCGATGCGTCAACTCGGCGACGTAAACGACCTCGTCGTGCGGGTCGAAGTAAATCGTGTTCGGGCGCAGCAAGCCCGTCCACTCCGTCAAGAAGTTGCCGTCGGTGTCAAAAATCTGGATGCGGTTGTTCTCGCGGTCGCACACCCACACGCGGTCGTGTTTGTCCACGCGGACGCAATGCGACAGGGCGAACTGCCCCGGACCGCTGCCCCGCTCGCCCCACGATTTGAGGAGCGTGCCGTCGGGCGCGAACTTGTGCACGCGAGCGTTGCCGTAGCCGTCGGACACGAACAACTCACCCGTTGACGCCATCGCCAAATCCGTCGGCTTGTTGAACGGGTCGCCGTCGCGCTCCGCCGCCTTGCCCGGCGTGCCTAACGTCATCACCAGTTCGCCGTGTTTGTTGAATTTACGGACGCAATGCGTGTTGCGCTCCGTGCAATAAACGTTGTCCTCCGCATCAATGTAAATCCCGTGCGCGTCGTGGAGAATCCCCTCGCCCCAAGACGCGAGAAAGTTCCCCTCGCGGTCGAACACCACTAACGGATGCTCGCTGCGCGAGTAGACGAACACGCGGTCCTGCGAATCACACGCCACCACCGGAATCCAGCCCCACTGCCAACCCTCGGGCAGTTTGCCCCAACCGACCGCCACCTCGTAAGTGTATTTGCCTGCGCCAAAAGCCATGCAACAGCCTCCCTCTGTCCCAACCTGCCAACCTGCCAATGTTCTAACCTGCCAACGTGCCAACCTGCCAACGTGCCAACTCAAAACGCCCCTGCTTGCTCCATAATTTGCAGATACCGCCCATACGCCTCCTCCCATCCTCCCGACGGTTGCGGTTCGTAGGTCTGCATCACGAAGGAACGGCGCACGACCTCGCGCAGTTCAGCGTGGGAACGGACGTGCCCCAACGCGAGGGCTTGCACCATGACGTTGCCGATGGCGGTGGCTTCCACAGGTCCGGCGAGGACGGGGCGCTGCGTGGCGTCGGCAGTGAACTGGTTGAGCAGGCGGTTTTGTGAGCCGCCGCCGATGATGTGGATGACGGCGATGCGGCGGTTGAACAGTTCCTCCAATCGTTCCAGCACCCAACGATACTTGAGCGCGAGGCTTTCCAGGCAGCAGCGCACCAACGCGCCTTTGTCGTCGGGCGTGGGCTGCCCCGTTTTCTCGCAGAAGGCACGAATGCGCGCGGGCATGTCGCCGG
>JANWYM010000869.1 GCA_025055355.1 Abditibacteriales bacterium | reverse complement strand
GGCACGGGACTGCCACACGCAAGGAACAGGAGGGGAAACCTGCCAGACATAGCCTCAATTTCCTTCCCAGTACAGGCGTTTCCCCCCGATGCCAGTGAACAGTCCGGGTTGGACGGAGAGTAAAACCGTCTCTTCCGGCTTGACCAGCACCGCGCCCTCCGCGCCGTAGGGGAAACCGGTGTTAAAGGCTGCCCAATGTGCGGAGACACTCCCCGACAATCTGGGAACCGACAGGGGTTGTAGGCGGTGGCTCAACCAGAGCGCCGCAACTCCCAGTCCAACCAGAAGTGCTATGAACAACATCCATGGCGGCGGTCGCCAGCCTTTCGGCATCATCATGGATACCCCCAACCTGCGAGTATAGGTGTTTACCGCCTTCTGCCAAGAGAAGGGACTGAGACCTCCTCATCTGCGCTGTCTCCGCGTTGAGCGTCACCGCGTAGCCCCGATACTCTCCATTCGCATCCGTGCCCCCGAAAGCGAAAGTCCACCAGACGCCCCCTGTAGGGTCTGCCCGCAGACTCGGTTCATTTTTCCACGTCACGTTCACAATTCCCCCCGCCTGCTTCGCCTTTTCAATGGCTTGGGCTGCCGTCAGTTGCGGCGGGCGCGGGGTGACGGCGCCGAAGCGCATAGCCCTGTAAGCAAGAATCTTTCCATCCACTGGATTCACCTCTACCTCGCAGCCATTCGGTGTGAGGGCGCCATAAGCCCCCTTTTGCCCAAAATCAAACATCCACGCCTGTCCATTAACCCACTCGCTCTCGATGAGGGTCAGACCCATCGTGTCAAAATCCCGATACTTGGCGCGCGCGAAGGTTTGGGCAATCTGCAAGCAGTCCTCTTTGGAGCGCGGACCGGGTGGGTCGTCCAGCGGCTCCTGGGGAAGGTTCTCGTTCTTATAATCTGCAATAACCACCTCGCCGGTATGCGCGTCCACCCTGTAACTGTCGCCTCTTGTTGACTCAAGGTCATACCATGACAAATGTGTCCATGCTGGTCCCTCGGTATCCTGTCCCAACGCCGGTTCCCCTTTGAACTGCAAATTTGGGTCTTCCTCGAAAGCCCGCACCGCGGCTTTGGCTTGCTCCGGCGAGATGGGTTGCTGCGCGGCGGCTGGTCCCCCCCTGAAAAGCCCAAACAGACACAAACTGAGCAGAACGCGCTTCATGATTGTCTCCTCTCCTTCCTGCTATTACCGCCCAACTTACTTTCCATAGCCGGGCGGGTAAAGGCGGGGGTCACCCCAAACCATCAATCTGTCCGTCACGGCAAGGTACTGGTCGTCCTTTTTGCGCAAGAAGTACATACATCTAAGACCCTTCTTCGCCTTCTTCAATGCGTCACGAACGGTCCATCCTTTCTGAGTCACATAATACCAGAAGGAGTAATTGAACTGGCGGAACGTAGATCCTGCATACTGGCTTCCTTTGAACCCCACGACGCAATCCGCGCCTTTTTGGAAGAAGGTATAGGCAATGGATTCCGTGGCGGGGCAGGGACACGTCGAGCAGAAGTTGCAGGAGTGGTAGTTATCCTCTTTGTGTTCGGAATGTCCTCCTGCGGAAGTGCGTGGACAGAGCGGCAACGTTGTTCTGCGAGGCCTGCG
>JANWYM010000868.1 GCA_025055355.1 Abditibacteriales bacterium | reverse complement strand
AGGACGATTTCATCCGCAGATGCTTGTCATGGTGAGCAGAGCGCAGCCATCCCCTCTTGCCTGTCGTGGCGAGGAGCGGAGCGACGAAGCAATCCCCTCCGCCGCAGCAACCCACGCCCCTGAAGTCGTCTCCCCCACAGGGGATGGCTGCGCTCCCCTCGCCATGACGGGGATTGACGAAGGAGAGGCAAAACGCAAAGGTTTAGTCACCTCCATCATCCATCTATCGGAGCGGCGAAGACGGCGGCATCGTTGGCTGTGGTGGCATCGGAGAATCGCCCGGTTGCGGCATTTGCGTCGGCGACCAGATGAGGTTGGACGGCGCCGAGGTGTCGCTCAACCATTTCACATGCCCGTCAACGAACGCGAAGTTGTTGCCGCGTTGATGCCGCCCCGGCTGAATGACGTTCTCCGCCCCGCCGGCGCTGGGGCCGTTGCTCTCGAAGATGAGAACCGTGCTGTTGGGAGACTTGACTTTCTCCAATGCCACACCGCTGAGAGCGGTGTTGTAGCCGTAATCCGTCACGATGGGCGTGCCCGATGGAGGCATCTGCCTCGTTCTAACGGACGGGCACAGGAAAATCGAGTTGTTCTTGGTGTAGGGGAAGAGTTCCCCCGCCCACTTGTCCGCCAGCGGGTAGCGATCATCGTAGTCTTGGGCATACATCATCACCGCCAGTGCGATCTGTTTCAAGTTGCTCTGACAGGACGCCGCGCGCGCTTTCTCCCGCGCCTGCGTAAACACAGGCATCAAAATCGCCCCTAAAATTGCCAGCATGACCAGCCCCAATAGCAGAACACTGCCCACGACAACCGCAATGATGACGCCTGTGTTGGATTGTTTTTGTGGTTCCGCCCCCGTCGCCGGCGGCTTCGAAGTGGCGGCCGTTTGCGCCGACAGCGCGGTGCCGCAGTTGTCGCAGAACAAAGCCCGTTCCATGTTTTCTCTCCCACAGGTGGGGCACTGCATAGCGATCGCCTCCATTCTGTCAGCGGATTTCAGTCACGGATTGAGCGGATGACGCGGCGGCAAGCGCGCTTGAATCCGTTTAAACCGTTCCACGAATCCGCTGGCAGCATTCAAATCCCCCGCACTGCGTGAATGAGCGGTGGGGGAGTGGTCGGCTGGTTGCCGATGATAAACGTTTGTTGCACCTCCTTCAAGAAGTCGTCCGATGGCGTTTGATTGGCGTGGACGGTGAGCAGGGCTTCGCCCGATTGGATCGCGTCGCCGATTTTGCGGTGGAGGACGAAGCCCACAGCGGGGTCAACGACGGCATCTTGGCTCATGCGCCCCGCGCCGAGTCGTCCCGCTAATTTTCCTAACGCGAGCGTGTCAATGGCTGTGACGAAACCGCTGGTGTCGGCGGTGACGATGATACGGTAAGCCGCCTGCGGCAGTTTCTGCGGGCAGTCCACAACCGAGACATCACCTCCCTGGGCAGCGATGAGGTCGCGGAACTTTTGCAAGGCAGGGCCGCTGTCCAACAAGGTGGCAAGGCGCGCCGTGCCCGCCTCCTGCTCACTCGCCGACATCCCGTCGGCGCTACTGAGACGCAGCATGTGTTCCGCTAACGTTAAAGACAGTTCGCGCACGTCGGCGGGTCCGCTGCCT
>JANWYM010000867.1 GCA_025055355.1 Abditibacteriales bacterium | reverse complement strand
AGCCACTGTGCACTGAGTTTCCTGGAGGTCTTTCGATGGGTAAGATTGAGGACAGAATCAAAGCACTGGGTTTGGAATTGGGAACGCCGGCTTCGCAGCGGGGGAAGTTAGCACCCGCTGTGCGGACGGGCAATCTGGTGTTCACGTCGGGTCACACCTGTGACGCGAAGGGCAAGGTCGGACGTGACCTGACAATTGAGGAAGGCTACAAGGCGGCGCAGCAGGCAATTCTGCGCTGCTTGGGGGCGGTTAAGTGGCTGGTGGGCGACCTTGATCAAGTGACGCGGGTGGTGAAGTTGTTGGGGCTGGTCAACAGCGCAGAAGGGTTCGGCGACCAACCCGCCGTCATGCATGGCGCCACGGACACTTTGCTGCAAATCTTCGGGGAGGAGGTGGGCTGGCACGCCCGCAGTGCGCTCGGCATCTACGACCTGCCGGGCAACGCGGCAGTGGAAATTGAGATGATTGTGGAAGTCAAAGACTAACAGCATCTCACAAAACCCTTGAGACACCACGCCGCATGAAAATGTCGTAGTGAGCGCGGTGAAGCGATCCCCTCCACTACAGTCGTCTCCTCCGCAGGAGATCGCTTCGCTGCACTCGCCACGACAGGTGTTTTCAAGAGAGAGAAGATAATGACCCGTTATAAGCCCTTACTGCTGGCTCTGGTAGGCGGGAGTTTGTTATGGACTTTCCACGCCGACGCCGAGCAACTTCAATATAAGGTCAAAGCCGGCGACCGTTGGAAACTTAAAACCCACCTCAAAGGCTACGGTACGATGACGTGGGACGCCCAAGGACAGAAGCGGCCGCTGCCGCTGGAGATCACCATCGAGAGCACGCCCGTGTGCAAGATTACCTCGGTGGACGCGGATGGGACATTTGAGGTGACGACGGAATATAGAGTGGATGTGATGAAGGTGCTGATAGGAGGGAAGGAAACCCCTGTCGTCATCCCTACCAGCCATCCCCGAATTACGACCAAAGCGGATAAGTTCGGTCGCGTGGTAGAGGCGCAGGAGCCTCTCAACGCTACATCGGAGGACGTCCTCGGCGTGGACTTCAACCTGATTCTCAGCGCGATTCCCAACGTCTTTTCCGAGAAGGACATCCGCGTCGGCGACACCTGGGAGTTCCGTCAACAGAAAAACGTAACCATCAAAATGACGGGCAAACTGCTCGCCATCGAGGGAGATGTAGCGCGGGTAGAATACACCATGGAAATCCCGCTCCAGCACTTTGCTGAGGCACTGAGGCGCCGCCTGAAGCGGCAAACGGGACAGGGTGACCTTACTGTCAGGGGCAAGGACCTGACGGGGAGGATGATTTCCCTCGTCAACCTGTCAAATGGATTCCCCGTCCGCAGCGAGGGGGTGATGCACATGGACATCGAGGTGGAGGCGCCTGGACAGTTCCGCCTTCACCAAGTCATGCAGTTGACCTTGCAGCGGGAGTTAGTCCCTTAGAACTGATCCCTAAAACAGAGCCTGCCGCGCCGCCGCGACGTCGCGGGCGACCGGGGGAGGTCTTTCAACGAGACCAGAGAAATTCGTCATGCGTCGTTGAGGCACATCCGGGGAGGGCGAGGCTCCCGCCGAGCCATCGGCTCCGCGGG
>JANWYM010000866.1 GCA_025055355.1 Abditibacteriales bacterium | reverse complement strand
ATGAGCCACGATAGCACCATGCCGACAATCCCCATCACCATCGCGGTCAGCAGATACTGGATGCCGATGATTTTGTGGTCTTGGGAAAAGATGTAACGGGTGATGAAACTCTGCTTATGCTCGTGTTCGTGGGTGTGAACGGCAGCGTGCGTGCTCAAGGACATCATCTCCTTCCTGCGCAGTGTTTTTGGCTGCGCTTACTCTTCGCCAAAGGGCGTTTGCTCAGACAGCCATTCTTCGACTTCCGACAGGGGCGCGACGACGACCGTCCCTTTCATCTGGTAATGTCCCAACCCGCACAGTTCGGCGCAGACGATCTCGAAGTTGAAGTCCTGATAGGCTTTGATGCGCTCGTGTCCGGCTTGCTGCAACTTTTCGAGGCTGTCTGCGAGCAGGGGCGCATCGGCGCCGACGACCTCCTCGCCGGACTGGTCCTTGTAGGCTTCAGCCGACATGAAGGGCAGTCCCGCTTTGATGAGGCGGCGCAGTTCGCGCAGGGTGTAAATGCGCTCCGTCTTGCGACGGATTTCCCCTTTCCTTTCCGCTGTGGTCTGGGTGGGGACGAACCAGATGCTTCCGGTCATGCCAGGCACAGCGTCCTGTTTGACGCGCATGTGGGGCAGGAAGAAACTGTGGAGGACGTCTTTGGAGCGGAGGCGCACCTCCACAGGGCGGTGAACGGGAATGTGCAACTCACCCTGACCGGGCGGGATAACAATGTCATCTTGGCTGGCGGGGTCGTCGGGGTCGACGCCGAGGGGGTTCTCATCATCAATCAACTTGGCTTTGGTTCTGCCAAACTTGCCGTCCTTGCCGGGGTAGCGAAACGCCCATTTGAACTGCTCGCCCGTTACCTCCACGACGAAGGCGCCGTCGGGGACTTTGGTGTAGTAAATCTGTGCCCACAGCCGCGCCCCGGAAAAAATGAGCATCGTCATGATGACGGCGGGCACAATCGTCCACGTCATCTCCATCTTTGTGCTTTCCAGGAAGTATTCAGCCCGTCTCCCTTCCCGATACGGATAGCGCCAAACGAGATAGGCAAGCGTCAACTGCACGATGACAAAGACGGTCGCGGTGATGGCGAGGGTGATGATGAAAAGCCGGTCGGTTGCTGCCCCGTGTTCCGAGGCGAGAGCAGGCAACCACCAGTTGCCCCGCAGCGGCACGAGGAACGCGCCGATTAATCCCACGACGATGAAGAGAGCCATGAGTCGGCTATGGATTTGTCCGCGCTGCTTCCTAAACACGCCCACTCCTCCTCTTTCGTCCTATGATGCTTTGGGCTTGTAGGTGAACGTGATTTCTTTGGTCTCGCCGGCTTTGACGGTCACCTTCTCGGTCTGCTTGCCGAGTTTTTTGTTTTCGTGCCAGCACTCGAGGGTATAAGTGCCCGGCGGGAGGTTCTTGATTTCAAATGACCCGTCGTCTTTCGTCACGCTAAAGAACGGGTGCGGCAGGACGCCGCAGTAGGCGCTCATCCACGGATGAACGTCACACTTAATTTTAATCATGACCTCGGGGATGGTGAGTTTGATGGGGTTTCTCATGCCCTGTTTCGGTTGGGCGAAGTTCCACTCCTTGTTTTTCTTAGGCACCCCATGGACGTTATGGTTC
>JANWYM010000865.1 GCA_025055355.1 Abditibacteriales bacterium | reverse complement strand
CGCTGTTGACATCCAGAGCGTTCAGGTTGCGCACCGTCAGGATATACTCGTTGCCCGGCGTGAGCGGGGTCGCGGGCGTAATCCTCACTGTGCGCGTGCCAACGACGACAACGTTGGCGATGGCAATGGGTGTCCCGCGTGGGCTTTCAAGGATGTAGTTGGCGGGGTTGGTCGCACCGTTGGGACCATTGCTGAAGTCCACGTCAATCGGCGTCGGCGTCGAGTTGGGGGCGTTGCCCTTCTTCAACGATCCGACCTGCTGGAAGCGCACCGTGATAGATGAGCCGCTGGCAGCGGCGTTAGCAGAGGTAAGGAACACGAGCGAGAGCGGCTGAATCTCTACCTCGCGCGGTCTCACGTAAACGTCCAACGTCATCTGCGGACCCGTCGCGCTGATTCTATCCAACCGCACGAAGGTATCTAACGATGCCTTATAAATCTGCCGGTTGCCGTAAATCGGCGAGGTCACCGTCCACTGGTCTGCGGGCAAGCGCGGGTCGTTCAACGAGGTGGGATTGAAGCGCGTCGTCGGCGCCATGGTGTTGACGAAAGTCGGGAACTGATTCAAACTGGTGCGCGTGGCGGTGGAGAACGGGTCGCCGACCAACTGTCCAGGGCCCAGCGTCTCCATTGTCAAACGTTGCAACTCCTGCAACCCGTCCGCCTGAATGACGCCGACGAAGTAGTTGTTTTCATCGTCGTTCCCCATGCCGAACGGGTTGGTGTTCATCGGGAAGGGGAAGAACCGCTCGTCCACGTGATAAACATACAGCCCCGGGGGAGTGCCATCGTTGAAGAACTCCCCCCCCGTGCGGTTGTGGTTCTCCACGAGGAAGTATTCGGGACCGTAGCCGGTCGTGCGCGAGTCGCACATGGTCAACTGCGCTCCCGGTGTTCTCCGTGCCGGGTTGGCGTCGAGGACGGGCGGGCAGGTGTTCTCAAAATCGGCAGGAATCAGTAGGATAACAGGCGACTGCTGGGAGGACTCAATCTCGGGCAGTTGCACGTTGAGGACGTCCCCACGCGCCTGGTCGAAGATAATGGGCGTCGCCCAACCCGCTTTGATTTTGTGGTAGGGGTCAAGGCGGATGCTCGCCGGACCGCTGGTGGGCGTATAGCTAAACCCTGGTGGTCTAAAGGTGCGGTCGGTGAGGAAGCCGTAGCCGACGGAACTGCCACCGGTTTTGCGTCCGTTCGCCATCACGGTGTAAGGGCTCACGCCCGCGCTCAGGAAGCCGGCTTGGTCGTCGAGGTCCACGAAGCCGAAGGCGTGTCCTAACACATGCGCTGTCATCCACAACCCGCCGCCTGGGGTGGGGTCAAGCGCGTCGAGCGTCGCCGAGGCGGGGATGACCATGCTGGGCACCGTCACAGCGGGCGCGGGGGGATTTCCTGTGGCGGGATTGTAAGTGTCGCGGTCAAAATTATTACGCACGCCGGTTTCGGAGCCGGCGGACTCCGCCACGGCGGGCAGGGGAGGCAGGGCGATGGGGGCAAACACTTTATAGCCTGACCAGGATTCCACCGTGCCATCTTGTCGCTGCGGCGTCGCTACCACGAATAGGTCGTAGCCCTTGAACTCAAAATCTGCTTGATCGCGGAACGGGTCACCTGAAG
>JANWYM010000864.1 GCA_025055355.1 Abditibacteriales bacterium | reverse complement strand
GAGGGCGGCGATGAGCAGCACCGTCGGCACGAACACGGCGGCAACCGCGTCAGCGAGTCGCTGCACGGGTGCCTTCGCGCCCTGCGCGGCTTGGACGAGGCGGACGATTTGCGCCAGCACAGTGTCTTTGCCGACTTGGGTGGCTTCCAAGGTGAAACTGCCCGTGAGGTTGACCGTCGCGCCAATCACAGGGTCGCCGATTTTCTTCTCAACGGGCATACTTTCGCCCGTCAGCATGGATTCATCAACGGTGGACGCGCCCTCGATGATTTTGCCGTCAACGGGAATCCGCTCGCCGGGGCGCACGATGACGACGTCGCCGACGCGGACTTTGTAAACGGGAACGTCCACCTCCTCGCCGCCCCGCACCACGCGCGCGGTTTTCGGCTGCAAGCCGATGAGCCGCTGTATCGCCGCCGACGCCTGACGCCGCGCCCGCGCTTCCATCAGCCGCCCGATGAGGATGATAGCGATGATGGAAGAGGAGGTGTCGAAATAAACGTGCGCGGCGACGCCCGCTGCCGTGAACAGCGACGGCAAGAACGTCGCCGCCACGCTGTAAAGATAAGCCGCCGAACTGCCAATCGCAATGAGCGTGAACATGTTGGTCGTGCGATGGATGGCGGCCTTCCACGCGCTCACGTAAAACGGCGCCGCGCCCCAGACCTGCACGGGCGTCGCCAGCGCAAATAGTAACCAGTGACCAGTAACTAATGACCAGTAAGCAGGAGGCGAATGATGAAACAGGTGTCGAAGGTTACTGAGGGCAAAGACAATCAGAGCCAGGGCGGCGCAGACGACGGCTCGCACCGTGAGGCTGCGAATCTCCGCATCGCGCTCCGCATCGGCAGCCTCGGACGCTCCATCTTCGGGGGGGATTTCAGCATCATAACCCGCGTTCTGCACGGCGGCGATGAAGTCCGCGACGCTGACCTGCGTGGGGTCGAACCGAATCGTCGCGGTTTCCACCGCGAAGTTCACATTCGCGTCGCATACCCCAGGCAGTCTCTGCAACGCCTTCTGCACAGTCGCCGCGCAGCCTCCGCAGTGCATCCCCTTGATGTCGAGTTCGACGGTTTGCTCTTGAACAGCCGCCATGCGATTCACCTGCGTCACACCCTCCCCTCCTTACCAAGGAGGGGTCGGGGGAGGTTCAAATCTACCTCACACCTTCCCCTCCTTGACAAGTAGAGGTCGGGGGAGGTTCAAATCTACGCCACACCCTCCCCTCCTTGACAAGGAGGGGCTGGGGGAGGTTCAAATCTACGGCAGCAGGTCTGCCACCTTCACCCACGAACGCGGTGCCGCCAGGGGCGCCACTCTCTCCCTCGCCTTCAAAACTCTCACGTCTGCATAGCCGAAACCGTAGGGCTGGGTCGCGTCAGCATGGGGCTGGCGGTAAACCTCCAACTGGCGGTCAACAAGGTTGACAATCCAGTAATCTTCAATCCCCTCGCTGGCGTAGAGGCTGCCTTTGCAGCGGCGGTCGTGGTCGAGGGAGGAGTCCGCAATCTCCACGATGAGAACGGCTGTTGTCGGATGCGCGTCCCGATACGTGCGCGAGTTGCCGACTTCGACCGCGATGTCCGGCTCCGGGTCGGAGTCTGTTCCCAAGTCC
>JANWYM010000863.1 GCA_025055355.1 Abditibacteriales bacterium | reverse complement strand
ATCGGCTGCCCGTAAACCTTGCCATCCACGCCACGGTAAACGTAGCCGTAGCCATGACCGCGCTGGTCCTCTGGCACGGCGGGGGTCGCTTTGCCGCTCTGGGGGTCAAAGATGATGATTTGACTCGCCGTGCTGCCGATGCCGAAGTAAATCCAGCCTGCGTCGTCAGCAGCGACAGAACGCGGATACTGCGCCCAGTTCTGCTTGTAAACCTGCCCGTAGTCCTTGAACTCGCGGGTCTTGGGGTTGAAGGAGACCACGCCGCTCTGCGGATACGTGACCGACCATATCACCCCGTTGTCGTCCTCGGTCATGCTCATCGCCATCTGCGGCGTGGTCTTCTGCGAGAAGGTGAAAGCGCGCTGGGCAGGGTCGAACTCCACGAAGTGGTTGTTGTAGTGTGTGTAGAACTTATTGCGGCTGGACAGGATGGAAGCGTAGGGGCTATCGCCCGTGACCGGGAAGGGCATGGGGTACTCCTCGGCGGTGCCGGTCTCAACGTCAATCAGCAGCAGTTCATAGCCGCCGCGATGGTCCATCAGCCACGCGAGGACGATGTTATGCCCCCGCCCGTCCACCGTCGCCACCATGCCGCGATGGGTGCTAATCGGCGTCGCAATCCCGTGATGCGCGAAGCCGTTGCCCAAATCCTCCGTTGCCGCGAACACCACCGCCGCCGCCAACATCAAAAACGGCACGCAAGTTACAAAGAGCGATTTAGTGATGATGTCTGTCATTGTTCCTCCCGCCCAGATGGGACAACTCTACTTGGTAGTGATCTCTGACCACCCCAAAGGACGCCTATGTCAAGGTCAGAGACCTTGATAGGTTAGGAAATGCCAGAAAGCCCAACAGGTTCGAGTGCTCATTGTTCCAAATTACCGCCTTGCCTTTTTCGTGGAGGAACGGGCAGCCGCCGGCGGCTTGGGCTTGGCGCGGGAGGGCGCGACGGTTTTGCCATCGTTGGAAGGAGGCAGCGGCGGGGCGTCGAACGTGAGGGGGACGTCCGTTCGCATGGGTTCATCGAGAAGCACAATGTCATCGCGCGTTTGCGGCTCGCTCAGTCGTAGGGCGGCGACGAGGTTGCGATGCCATTGCCGGATGAGTGAGTGCCGCGAAATGCTCGTCCCCCACTGGTCTTCAAAGGTGGCGGTGATGATGGGACGCCCAAAGGCTACAATCGCTTCCTCGAAGTGTGGGGCTTCAATTTTGAAGGTTTGATGCGTCGCGCCCAGTTCCAGCGCCTCGTTCAACCGCTGCGCCACCCGCTCCGCCCGCACCTCCGGCGACTGCCCGCCCGCCCACGCCTCGATAGTGATGACGACCCTGCCCTTGAGGACGATTTCGGCGATGGTCTTATCCTTCGACCGCTGCACGGTGCGCACCGTTGCCTGCGGCGGTTTGGAAGCCTCTCGCGGCAGCGGCTTCGACGGCTCGCTGCCTTCTCCAGCACTGCAAGCGATGAGACCGAGAGCGACCATCCACGACCAACACTTTCCGTGTTTCATGCGCTTTCCCCGGCGCTGCCTTCACCCTGACCTGAAGAGTTCATCCGTCTTCGCCGCCATGATGAAGTCGTTGCGGTGCAAGCCTTTGATTTTGTGCGTCCACCACGTCACGGTGA
>JANWYM010000862.1 GCA_025055355.1 Abditibacteriales bacterium | reverse complement strand
CTCTGCGGTAACGTCAAGGCGAAATCGCCAACGATTTCTGGCACCACTGGGAACTCATCGATGCGCATCGTTAAAATCGTGTAATCCGACTTCCCACAGCGCACGAGCAGCCACCCGTCCTCCGACTCCAAAGACACCTCCGCGTCGGGTAGCGAGGAAACCACATCACCCAGAATCCCCGCCGGGACGGCCAGCGACCCCGCCTCCAGAATCTTCGCCCGCAGGGTGTAGCGGATACTTGTGTCTAAGTCGGTCGCCGTCAAGTGGAGAAATTCCCCTTCTGCATCAAAAAGGATACTGTTCAGAATGGGAAGGGTGCTGCGTGATGAGATGGCTCTGCTTGCCGTGTTAATGGCTTGTCCTAAGTCTGCTTTGCTGACTTCAATCTTCATTGTCGACCTCCTCCAAAAAGTCAATGCTATAATAGTCGTTAAAACGACATATATATTTTAAAGTCTTATTATTATTATTAGGGCTGTGGAAATGTGGAAAACTCGCCTCTCGCATAAACAACTATAATGAAAGTTTTCCACAACTTTTTCCACACCCCTGTTGAAAAGTGCCCCGAGTTTTCCACAGGCAAAAGTTTTCCACAGGGGGGTCGAGTTTTCCACAGTTTTTTCCACAGAGTTTTCAACAGAAAATAGGCACTTTTCCACAGAAAAATGCCACTTTTCCACAGATTATAAGCCAAAAAACGGTGGCCAAGTTTTCCACAGATTTATCCACAGATTTATCCACGGAAAACCGCCACTTTTCCACAGATTTGAGGGGGTTTTTCCACAAGATATTCACAGGCTTTCGTCATCTTGTTCGACTTTTTTGTCTAAGTTCATGTAGAGGACGAGCGCCTTGGTGCGAATTTCGTTGACTGCGCTGCGCACCTCGCGGCTCTCCCGAACCTCCTGTTTAATCTTCTCGTAGGCGTGAATGACTGTTGAGTGGTCACGCCCGAACGCCGAGCCAATTTCGGGAAAGGAACACTTCGTCATCTCCTTCGCCAGATACATCCCAATCTGGCGCGGTAGCAGGACTTCCTTATTGCGCTTTTTCCCTGTCAACTCGTCAATGGACAGTTGATAGTAGTCCGCGAGGGCTTGCATGATCACATCAATCGGCACCTGCACCGTCTCCTCTTCGCCCGTCGAATAGTGCTTGAGGCTCTCAATCGCCAACTCCAACGTCACACGGCTATTATTGAGTGACGCCAGGGCAAACAGACGGGTCAGCGCGCCCTCCAGGGTCCGAATGTTGGTCTTGATTTTCTCGGCGATGAACTGCAGCACCTCGTTCGGCACGTCTACATTCTCATCCCGGGCTTTCTTCTGCAAAATGGCGATGCGATGCTCCAAATCGGGCGGTTCGATATGCGTGATCAGCCCCCACTCGAAGCGCGAGCGCAGCCGCCCCTCAATCAGTTGCAACTCCTTGGGCGGGCGGTCGCTGCAAATCACGATTTGTTTGTTGGTGTCATAGAGCGAGTTGAAGATGTGGAAGAACTCCACCTCTGTCCGCTCCGCCTCGGCGATATACTGGATGTCATCTACCAGCCAGATGTCCACGTTCCGATACATCCGCCGAAACTCCGCCATGCGGTCCTCGCGGATGGAGGTGACGACGTGAAA
>JANWYM010000861.1 GCA_025055355.1 Abditibacteriales bacterium | reverse complement strand
ATGGTCAATGGCTGATGGTTGATGAAGGCGTCAATCATGAAGCGTTCACCATTGACCGTTAACCATTGACCATCTGCTTTGTGATGCCGAACGCCGAATTCCAGTCCCTCTACCGCAAATACCGCCCGCAGACGTTTGAGGAGGTGGTGGGGCAGGAGCATGTTACGCGCACGCTGCAAAACACCCTCCGCGCCCACCACCTCGCGCACGCCTACCTGTTTTGCGGTCCGCGCGGCACCGGCAAAACCACCTGCGCCCGTTTGCTTGCCAAAGCCCTCAACTGCGAGCAAGGTCCGACGGATACCCCTTGCTGCCAGTGCGATTTCTGCGTGCGCGTGCAGAACAACCAGGCGCTGCTCGACCTTATCGAAATTGACGCGGCGTCGCATACGGGCGTGGACAACGTGCGCGACGTCATCGTGGACCGCGCGGGGTTTGCGCCAGCGGAGGGACGTTACAAGGTCTATATTATTGACGAGGTTCACATGTTGTCCACCTCCGCCTTCAACGCACTGTTGAAGACGCTGGAGGAGCCGCCTAAGCACGTCGTGTTCGTGCTGGCGACGACGGATGTGCATCGCGTGCCGCCGACGATTATCTCCCGCTGCCAGCGGTTCGATTTCAAACGTGTGACGGCGAAGGATATAGTAGAGCGGCTGCGCTGCGTTGCCCAGCAGGAGAAAATTAAAGTTGACGATGCGGCGCTGATGGCGATTGCCCGCGCCGCCGATGGCGCGATGCGCGACGCGCTGGGGCTGCTGGAGCAATTGGCGGCGTTCGGCGGCGACGCGGTTACCGAAGCAGAAGTTCACGCCGTTCTCGGCACGGTGGCGAGGGATTGGTTGCTCGACATTACTGACGCCTTGGCGCGGCGCGACACGGCGGGGGCGTTGGCGTTGCTGCACAACGCCATCAACGACGGCAAAAGCGTGCCGCACCTCGTTCACAGCTTGTGCGACCACTTCCGCGACTTGCTGTTGCTGTCCGTCGGTTATGCGAGCGACACGGTCTTGAGCAGCGCAGAGCAGCAACGTTACACCGACCAAGCCACCGCGCTCGGCAGGACGCGCATCATGCAAATCATTGACTCCCTTTGCCAAGCCGAGAAGGACATGAAGTGGAACCCCGAACACCGCCTCGTCGCTGAAATCGCGCTGTTCAAAGCGACGATGGACTGGCAAGCCGTGCCGCCCGTAGCGCAGGCTGCCAGCCCGCCACCGCCCCCTGCGCGCCCGCCGCACATAACGACGCCCAGTGAGCCGCCGACGGTGACAACGCCATCCGAACCGGAGCCGTCGGTTCAACCCGTCGCGTCGGCATTTGTCAGCAGCAGCGACGACCTCCGCGACCGGTGGAGCGACATCTTGCAGCGGCTCAAGCGCAAAATTGGTGTGTCGAACTGTGCGCTCTTGCAAGAGGCGGAGCCTGAACGCGAAGGGCAAACCATCGTGCTGAAATTCACCAAACAGTTCCATTACGACCGCGTGCGGGACGAGTCGAGACGCCGCGTCGTTGAGGAGGCGTTGAGCGAGTTCTTCGGTGAACGCTGCGCCGTGCGATGTGAGATGATGGATGCCGGTGAACGGCGCCCGCCGATCACCGAAACGCTGCCTTCCAAACGCGAGGACAGG
>JANWYM010000860.1 GCA_025055355.1 Abditibacteriales bacterium | reverse complement strand
AGCCGCGTTTCATTGACCTCGCTCGCCGCCTGCCGTTGTTCTTCGCCCAAAGCCATCAACGCATCCAAAACGTGAGCGAGCGCGGCAGTGTTCTGAGTTAGTTCATCGGGGAAAGCAAGGGACATGATGATTGTTATCCCACCAATGACAACGCGTTCCGCACGGGTGTGACGGGCAGTCCCTCCGTGCCGCTGCGTCGCAGGACGGCGTCCGCCTCCGCCCAGCCTTCGCGCAGTTCGCGGATCATCTCCAATGCCTGCCGCAACGACTTGAGTTTGACCTCGTCGTCGGCGGCATGGTCGCCCTCCATCAGTAAGTCAAAGATGTAGTTGTAGAGGCGCATCAGGTTGTCGCCCAGTTCCCCTGCTATCTCCCGGTCGAGCGTGCCCATCAGCGCCAGCACGATGGCTTGCGCCCGCCCTACGTAGTAGCGACGGTCGTCCTCGTTCCGAGCGAGATGACTCTCAATCGCGTTCTCCGCGAAGCGAATCATCCCGTCGAACAGCATCAAAATCCTCTTGCCCGGACTGAGCATTTCGGCTTGATTGTTCTGATACTGTGAAAGCAGATGTGTCACTTCTATCTCCTCTGAAAATAACCGCCCCCACAAGAGGGCGAGGCTTCCGCCGAGCCAAGTTCGGTTCCGCAGGAGCCTCACCCTCCTGCTGACCTTACGTGGGCGGGATGCAAACGGATTGTCATTGAGAGCGCCCTATCCAACCGTGCAGGCTGGAAGCCTGCACTACGTAGCGCTCGCACCCTGCGGGCGGACTTGCATGGCACCCCGACTGGGACAAGACTCTGGCGGTGCGTTCAACGCCCGACCAACCCCAAGATCTCGGTAGCGCGTTCCCACTGCGTCCAGAAGGCTTCCTCCAACGCAGGCGCATCCTCCGAGGACAGGCGCAGCGCGCGCAGCACATCCTGTTCAAACTCCGGCGTCATTGGGTCATCGTCCGCACCAATCGCCAGACGCCCGCAGAGCCAATCCGCGCCCGCCACCGTCCACACCAGCAAACCGTGAGCGGGCGCGCTCTGAGGAGTGTGGTGATGCCCAATCGCCACGCAGAGCGTCAGGGGAAGTTTCCACTGCTCCATCACCCATTGCCCCAACTCGCTGTGCGTGAACCCGAACACGCTCTGCTCGGCTTCCCGCAAGGAGAGCGCGTCCGCCCGCGCCATCTCTACTGCCTGACGCAATTGACGGTGGGCGTAGCGGTCAAGCATGACCCGTCCGATGTCGTGCAGCAGCCCTGCTGTAAATGCTTCCTCCGCGTCTCGCCATCCGACGCGCGGCGCGAGCAGTCGCGCCGCGACAGCACATCCTACCGAATGTTGCCAAAGTTTCTGACGGTCAATCACGTCGCCTTTTTCGTCGAACCACGCGCTGGCGAACGCACTGATCACCAGCGTCTTCACGGCGCGGAAACCGAGGATGACCGTCGCGTGAGCTACCGTCGCAATCTGGTAAGGAAAACCGTAATATGCCGAGTTCGCCACCCGCAGCACCTTGCTGGTCAAAGCCTGATCACTACTGATGGCTTGACTCACCTGCGCTGCCGACGCGGTCGGAGATTCCACCAGCCGCAGGATGCGCGTGACAACGTGCGGCAGGCTGGGTAGGTCCCCGATGG
>JANWYM010000085.1 GCA_025055355.1 Abditibacteriales bacterium | reverse complement strand
GAGGCGCGTCTGAGCGGCAGTGGGTCGCCATACACACTGGCGGTGATAGACACGGGGGTATCAGACGTGGCAGTAGAAGTAGATTGGAAGGTGGGAACTGGGGCACAGCAAGCGGGGTGGGTAGCAGGTCGGTATAGCGATGCAAACAACTTCATCACAGCGCGGTATGCATATCCGGCTGGGGGTGGGGAATTAGGGTTATACAAGCGAGTCAGTGGGAATTGGGTTCAGTTAGGGGCAGTGACACTTGGGCGGATGGCGTCAGGTAGCACTCACCGCATCAAATTAGAGATGAACGGGGCAAGTTTGAAGGTGTATTGGAATGGGGTGCTAAGGATTAGTGCAGTTGACAGTTTCAATCAGGGCATGAAGAAGCATGGGATTCTGTGGGACGCTGCCTATGACAGCAGTTCTGGGTATGACAACCTGTTGGTGACCACGGGAGCCGGGGGCACGAGTGTTCAATCGTTTGGCTTGGTGGTATCTCATAAACAGTTGTCTCCTGGACTCCACCTGCTCTCCGTTCCTGTCAACCCCGGTGGAACCAAGCTCAATCCTGCTCTGACGGGTCAAAGCAACGCGAAACTGGCGCGGTGGGTGGTGCGGGATGTTCCTCATTACGAGGTCATGGGCGAATATAACAATCTGCCGCTGACTGCGATGCAACAGGGGCAGGGTTACTGGGTGTATCTGAGCAATGCAGTGACGTTAAGTGTGACAACCGATGCGTCGGGGGACAGCCAGTCGTTCGTGATTCCTCTGTCGGCAGGCTGGAACCTCATCGGCTATCCCTTCACGACCCCTGTGCCGTTTGACCCTGACGCGATTCAAGTCCGTGAGATGACCTCCCTGAACTATGTTTCACTGCGCGAAGCCGCGCAGCAGGGCTGGCTGGATGAGGCGTTCTGGACTTATACGCAAGATACAGGCTACGTGATGGTGCATCCCTCTTTGCCGCAGGCATTGCGCGAACTGGAACCGTGGCGCGGCTATTGGGTCCACACCACCCGCCCGCTGGAACTGATCCTACCGTCGCCCCGTAACGTTCCAACGTTCCAACGTGCCAACGCGCCAACGCCCGGTCTCAACGAGTGGTCGCTGCGGCTCGTCGTGCGCGGGCAGACGGGCGAGGATGCCTGTGTCTTAGGGGTCAGCCGCGCCGCCGGGCAGGGCGAGTATCTCGCCCCTAAGCCGCCCCCGCCGCCGATGCCGGGACCAGCGGTGTATTTGGTCGGTGGATACCCATCCCCCAACCCCTCCCCGTCAGGGGAGGGGAGCGCGGGGACTCCTCGCGCCGGTGTGATGGAGGCTGGGCGGAGGGCTTACGCCGTCAGCCTGCGCTCCGCCGTCAACGGTAAAGCCGTGTGGGAGGTCGAGGTCAACCCGCAGGGCGCGATGCAGCCCCTGACCTTAACGATGCCCAACCTCGCGCAACTGCCGCGCAGCCTGAAGGTTTATCTGCTGGACACTGAAACGGGTCAGCGCCGCTACATGCGCACCGTCCCTGCCTACACCCTCAACGCCACCGACAAGCCGCGCCGCTTCCAGATCGTCGTCGAACCGGCGGGCGCGGAACGGAAACTGTTGAGCGCGCTCGCCGCCACCGCCGGCGGCAGCAGTCGCCCCGTCCTGCTCTCCTTCGTGCTGGGAACGGAAGCCAATGTGATGATGGAGGTCGTCAGCCCCACTGGCAAACTTATCGCCCGCTCTCCCGCCCCCGTGCGCCGTTCAGCAGGATTGAACACCCTGATGTGGGACGGCAAAGACCAACGCGGCAGCGTCCTCAGCCGAGGCCTCTACCTCCTGCGCGTCACCGCCACCGACGACGAAGGCAGAACGATGTCCCTCGTCCGCCTCGTCTCTTTGAGATGACCGCGGGACCACGGGACCACGGGACCACAGGACCACGGGACTACGGGACAATGGGACTACAGGACCACGGGACCACAGGACAACGGACCACAGGACAACGGGACTACAGGGCAATGGGACTACAGGACAACGGGACAACGAGACCACAGGACAACGAGACTACAGGGCAATGGGACTACAGGGCAACAGGACTACTGTCCACAGGACTACGAGATCACTGACCCGTAGTCCTGCAGTTATGTGGTCCCGTGGTCCTGTGGTCCCGTTGTCCCGTGGTCTCGTGGTCCTGTGGTCCTGTTGTCCCGTGGTCATAGGAGAGATAGAGATGAGAGATTACACGAAAATTGAGGCATGGAAGTTGTCGGATGATTTGACGGTTGCGATATATGAACGGACGCGGACGTTCCCAAAAGAAGAACTCTATGGTTTGACCTCCCAACTTCGACGCGCCGCCTATTCGGTCCCAGCCAATATCGCAGAAGGTTCGGCGCGCAGCAGTAAAAGGGACTATCTCCATTTTCTCTACATCGCCCGCAGTTCGTTGACAGAAGCGCAATACTTCATCCACCTTGCCCATCGTCTAAGGTATCTATCCGATGCAGATTATGATGCCTTGTTGGACCAAACAAAAATGGCGTTCGCCTGTCTGCATGGACTCATCCAAGCCGTCGAACGCGAGAGCAGCAAACTGGCAAAAGGCGCCGCCCTGCTGACGAGTGGTCTCATTCTCTGTCTCGCCAGATTCCTTCCCGTCTCCCTATAGCCCTATGGTCTGTGGTCCTATGGTCCTATGGTCTGTGATCAGTAGTCCTGTGGTCAGTAGTCCTGTGGTCCTGTGGTCCTATGGTCCTGTGGTCAGTAGTCCTGTGGTCTGTGGTCTGTGGTCTTGTGGTCCTATGGTCCTGTGGTCTGTGGTCAGTAGTCCTGTGGTCTGTGGTCCTATGGTCCTATGGTCCTGTGGTCCTGTAGTCCTGTGGTCCTGTGGTCTCTAATATGGCGATTGAAACACCAGAAATCCGAGTCGTATCCTCTCAACCGGTAGAGTCTACCCCAGGAAAAACTCGCTTGCAGCCTACGCTGGTCATCCAGCCCACGCGCGGTTGGAGTAGCCTCGCGCTGCGGGAAATTTGGCAGTATCGGGAACTCCTCTGGATTTTCGTAGCCCGTAACGTCAAAGGACGTTACCGCCAGATGGCGCTGGGTCCGCTCTGGATTGTCCTCAAGCCACTGGTGGATATGGTCGTGTTCACGGTGATTTTTGGGAAGTTAGCCAAACTGTCCTCCGAAGGGCTGCCGTATCCGATTTTTACCTTCGCGGCGATTGTGCCGTGGACGTTCTTCGCCAACGCCACCAGCAACTCGGTCAGCAGCCTGATTAACAACATGCACATCATCTCGAAGGTCTACTTCCCGCGCCTGGTGGTGCCGATTTCGGCGGTCATCGGCGGGCTGGTGGACATGGCGGTAGCGTTCGTGGTGCTGATGGGGATGATGATTTACTACAAAGTGGCTCTTTCGACGGCGGTGTTGGCTCTACCGTTGTATGTGCTGCTGGCGATAGCGACGGCGTTGGGTGTAGGGCTGTGGTGCGCTACCATTGCTGTCAAGTTCCGCGACTTACAGTATGCCATTGACTACGGTTTACAAGTTCTCAAGTTCGCCACCCCCGTCGCCTACACCGCCAGCCTCATCCCGTCAGAGTGGCAAACGCTCTACCGCCTCAACCCGATGTTCTGGGTGGTTGAAGGCTTCCGCTGGGCGCTGTTAGGAAAGGGGCAGCCGCCGCAGACGCTCATGCTGGTCTCCGTCGCCCTCGTCCTACTACTACTCCTCAGCGGCGCATTCATCTTCCGCCGCACTGAGCGGACGATTGTTGACCTGTTATAAGCACACGTTCACACGTTCACACGTTGGCACGTTGGCACGTTCGCACGTTGGAACGTTGGAACGTTGGAACGTTCAACCTGCCAACGTTCCGACGTTCCAACCTGCCAACGTGCCAACGTGCCAACCTGCCAACGTGTTAACACGCCGTTATGCGTATTGATTTGAGCCAAGTCCGCACCGTGCCGTTGGACGCTCGTCCCAGCAAGGTGGCGGTGGAACGGTTCGCGCAGCCGCCGCAGGCGGGGCGGTCGTTTGCCGATTTCGTCGCGTCGCTGCCCCACATCCTCGCGGGGGAGGACTTTCGGCAGGTGGTGGACTCCATCGTCACCGCCCACCGCCGGGGGCGTCCCGTCATCGTCGGCATGGGGGCGCACGTTATCAAGTGCGGACTCAGCCCCGTCCTCATTGACCTGATGAAGCGCGGTATCGTGACAGCGGTTGCTCTAAACGGCTCTGGCGCCATTCACGACTTTGAAGTGGCTCTGATGGGGCAGACCTCCGAGGACGTCGCGGCGGGGCTGCGCGACGGCACGTTCGGCATGGCGCGCGAAACCGGCGAACTCATGAACCAAGCCATCAACCGCGTCCTCGACCAGCCTGACAAAGGCATGGGCGCGCTGCTGGCGGAGCAGTTAATCGCGCTGGACGCGCCGTATCAGGATTACAGTCTTTTGGTTGCAGGTGGCAAATTACATGTTCCTGTCACGGTGCATGTCGCGGTGGGGACGGACATCATTCACATGCACCCGTCCGCTAACGGCGCCGCCCTCGGTCAGGCGAGTTTCAACGACTTTCGCCTTTTTGCGGCAGCCGTGTCCGAACTCAGCGGCGGCGTCTATCTCAACATCGGTTCCGCCGTCGTTCTGCCCGAGGTCTTTCTGAAGGCGTTCACCATCGCTCAGAACTTGGGCGCGAACCTGCGCGACTTCGTGACCGTGAACCTGGACATGACCGCGCACTACCGCCCCGGCGAAAACGTCGTGCATCGCCCCGCATCGGTCGGCGGCAAGGGCTACACGCTCATCGGGCGGCACGAACTCCTCCTCCCCCTCCTGGCGCAAGCCGTCGTGGACGGTATGACAAATTAACACATTGGTACGTTGGCAGGTCAGCACACCGACGGATGAGAACATCCCACGGATAGCACTACCGCGGATAAGATTCTGGATAAGATTTTGCTCTCCCATCCGTGATAGTAGTATCCGTGGGACATTCTTGGATGAAAACATCCCACGGATAGCACTACCACGGATGAGATTTTGGATAAGATTTTGCTTTCCCATCCGTGATAGTGTTATCCGCGGGACGTTCTTGGATGAAAACATCCCACGGATAACACTACCGCGGATAAGATTCTGCTTTTCCATCCGTGGTAGTGATATCCGCGGGACATTCTTAAACGAGCCATCCTTATGCTAACGTGCTAACGAATATGATGAGCGACATCGCGATTCGCGTGGAAAACCTGAGCAAGCGCTACCGCATCGGGGCGCGGCAGAAGCGCCCAGCGACGCTGCGCGAGTCCTTACAAAACCTCGTCACCGCGCCTTTCTCCTACCTGCGCAGCACACTGCGCGGACCGTCGGAGGAGGAAATTATATGGGCATTGAAGGACGTCTCCTTTGAGGTCAAGCGGGGCGAGGTCGTTGGCATCATTGGACGCAACGGGGCGGGGAAAAGCACGTTGCTCAAGATCCTCTCGCGCATCACCGAACCGACCGCCGGGCGGGCGGAGGTGTTCGGGCGGGTTGGGAGCCTGTTAGAGGTCGGCACCGGCTTCCACCCCGAACTCACGGGGCGGGAGAACATCTACCTCAACGGTGCGATTTTAGGCATGACCCGCAAAGAGATTGACCGCAAGTTCGACGAGATCGTGGAGTTTGCGGAGGTGGAGAAGTTCATTGACACGCCGGTCAAGCGATACAGCAGCGGGATGTATGTCCGCCTCGCGTTCGCCGTAGCGGCGCATCTGGAGCCAGAAGTTTTGTTAATAGACGAAGTTCTCGCTGTCGGCGACACAGCATTTCAAAATAAATGTCTGCGGAAAATCCTTGACCTTACTCAGTGTGGTATCACATGCCTTTTTGTCACGCATAACATGCATCTGATTGGGCTTATAGCCCAGCAATGCCTCTATACCAAGAATGGGAATGTTCACCACTATACGGATGCTCGCTGCGCTATTGAATTATATCTGAGCGAGTCGCAAAATGTTGATATGGACAATAGATTGTCTACTTCGCAGACAGATGTGAACATTGGGGTGAGCGAGACCAAGACTGCTATTCTCTCCGTAAACGCTGTTTCCAGCAGAGGAAGGACGGAGATACAGCCGGGTGAAGACCTTATCGTCAGAATACACTATCAATCCGACTCTGATAACCCTCCAGCACATTTTAATGTGTCCATATGGTCTGAAAATGGTTCGCTTGTCACAAGTGCCGATACCCGCTTGGGGGGGTGGGAAAAGTTCGTTCCTCAGGCACGCGGTGAGGTCGTTTGTTGCTTCCCTGCTCCACCTCTGATCGCTGGAGCATACTCTATACGAGCTTTTATACTAAGTGACGTTGACTGGCCACTTGCCTCGTTTGGATGGGGCGACGGCAGGCTTTGCACATTTACAGTTAAACCTACCATAGCACCAGTAACAACATATATCAAGTGGGGGATGACTCAAACCGATTACGGTGTTGTTAAAATTCCGTTCAGATGGGAGGTTTGAAGCTGTGGAATTACCGAACATGCAAAAAAGAAAGAATTGGAAAAGTTGGATTAAGCCGTTCGTACCTCCTGCGATTATAGATCTCTACCGACGAGGGCGGCGACCGACCGTGCCTTGGAAACAGCCCCCAGCATTGAAAGCCTTGCTTCGCACTGTCCAACCTTACACTATGAGCGATACTTTGCGACTATCGATAATTTATGGACTGGCTCGGGAAGTTTGTGAAGACGGGATAGAAGGAGATATAGTAGAATGTGGAGTATGCAACGGAGGTTCAGCGGCTGCTGCAGCGTGGGCGATTCGATCGGTTTCTGATCGTCGTCTATGGCTTTACGATACCTTTGAGGGCATACCTGCACCAACAGCAATGGATGGCGATCATGCGCAGCTCTTTACAGGGGACTTTGTGGGAGCTATCAACTCAGTGTATGAGGTACTTGAGAGGGTGGGATTCCCTATAGAGAGAGCGATTTTTCGTAAAGGGCTTTTTCAAGACACTTTTAAGGAGCAACGTCCTCATAAGATCGCCCTTCTCCATTTAGACAGTGACTGGTATGAAAGTGTCTTATTGACTCTACAAACGTTTTACCCGGTTGTATCAGATGGTGGCTTCATTATTCTTGACGACTTCGGACATTGGGAAGGAGCGCGACGAGCATTTTATGCGTTCTGCCGACAACAGGAAATTGCACCATTGATT
The DNA here is from genome assembly GCA_025055355.1 of Abditibacteriales bacterium. Classification (GTDB taxonomy): domain Bacteria; phylum Armatimonadota; class Abditibacteriia; order Abditibacteriales; family JANWYM01; genus JANWYM01. The sequence goes on along the minus strand of JANWYM010000085.1, from coordinate 4,195 downwards.
GAACGTGTGGGGTATACCCAAGCCTTCTGGCGTAAAGGTCAGGAACACTCCCGTGAAATTCAAAATCGCTACAACTGGGGTATTTATCAGCCAAAGTATCAGTAAGGGCTACTAAAAGTTTACCGAGTTGAAGAGACTCATGATGCATTACCTAAAAAGTTTCCTCAAGTTTTGGGTGCCCGCAGGAGTGTTGGAGTTGTATCGCAACTCACGGGGTAATCAACCACAGTTAGTAGTTGAATCAATGCCCTATGAAACGCAGTTCCTCTTGCCTAAGCGAAGTCTGGTAGATATATTCCCGGGCATCGAATCTATAGTAGTGAACATAACTGTCTCACAAGTCTATGAACAGGATGAATGGATGATGCCCTTGAAAGAAATGCTGACACTGGCAGCGATTTGTCGGTACGTCCAACCTCGAACGGTTTTCGAAATTGGAACCTATAGAGGTGCGTCCACGCTTCTCATAGCAATGAATACACCAGACGATACAGAGATCTTCACCCTAGATCTGGACCCATCTGAGCGAATAGCCTACAAAGAGAACGTAATCGCTGACGCATTCCCTCAGTTCACCGTAGGTGAAGCATATCAAAATACGTCGTTCGCATTTAAAGTTCATCAGTTGCTGGGTAATTCGCTTAACTTTGATTATGGCCCTTATATAGGTGCTATGGATTTCGTGTTTGTGGATGGCGACCACTCTTATGAATTCGTCAAATCCGATACAGAGAAGGCGTTCCAGTTGATACATCCCGGTGGTGTTATTCTGTGGGATGACTACCTTTGGGATAGACGTCATCCAGAGTGTGCTGGCGTGACGCGATGTCTCAATGAGATCAAAGACTCTGGGTGCTGTTTTCAAATTGATGGGACCCGCTTCGCGATATACGTAGATCCCCGAGCAGGTTTCTAACGTCTTCTCATGCGTATCCTTACCCTATCCAATCTCTACCCTCCCCACTATGTCGGCGGCTACGAGTTGGGCTGTCAGCAAGTCATGGAGCAACTGACGCATCGGGGACATGAAGTGACAGTGTTAACGAGCTGCTATGGAGTTAATCGCCCTGTGGTGGAGGGCAACGTGTGGCGTCTATTGGAATCCTGCCCGATTCCGATAGAGTCGCTGAATCTCTTCACTCTCATCTGCTGGCAACGCGCGCATCGCGCTGTGCTGTGTCAGTTACTTAATCGTGTCCGCCCTGACGTCGTTAGCGTATGGAATTTGGGTGGGCTCGCCAGTAACGCGTTGTTGACAGAGTTGTGGCGGCGGCGCATCCCGACTGTAATCTGCGCTTCCGATTATTGGCTTCGCAATCTATATACCCTGAGACCCGACCAGCCATGGTTGAGGTTCTGGGAATGGCAGCCTTCAGAGCCTATCAAAAGATGGGCCAAGAAAGTCATGCGACGGATGGCGTGGTTTTACGCGCCGACGACGCTGGCGCCGCTGGACTGGCGAAGGGTCTACTTCGTCAGTCAAACCTTGAAACAGCATTACGCTAAAGTAGGGCTGCCGGTGGCAGACTCTCCAGTCATCTATTGGGGCGTGGCAGCAGAGCGCTTCCAGAAGAACAGGTCAGCCCCAACACAATGGCACTCACCGAGTGTTCGTCTTCTGTTTGCTGGACGACTGGTGCCGGAAAAGGGAGCGCACACCGTTCTGAACGCGCTGTCAAAATTGCAGGGACGTCTTTCCTGCCCCGTGACCCTTTCCATCGTGGGATCAGAGTCAGCGGAGTATGAATCGGCCCTCCGCCAGCAGGCGCAACGTCTAAACGGTTGTTGCGCAGTGGAGTTCTGTGGGCAAGTGGCACACGCTCAGATGCCTGATGTCTACCGCGCGCATGATGTTTTCGTGCTTCCTTCCATCTGGGAGGAACCTTTCTCCATTGCTCTCTTAGAGGCGATGGCTTCCGGTCTGTGTGTTGTAGGCACAACCACCGGCGGCAGCGCAGAGATTCTGCAGCACGAGGTCAATGGCCTGACGTTCAAGCCCGATGATGCAGAAGATTTGGCGCGACAGTTGCAGCGTGTGATAGAGGATGCGTCACTGCGACAGCGTTTAGCTGCCCAAGGGCGAAGGACTGTGCGGGAGAGATTTACTCTAACCAGCATGGTTGACCAGATCGAGTCATTGCTGTGTCAAACCGCTGCGGACGGTGTGAAGTTGTGAAGATTCTCCTCCTTACCCCCGACATCCCATTCCCTCCTTACGGGGGCGGCCAATTGCGCTGCTTTCACGTCGTAAAAGAGTTGGCGGCGCGGCATGAGGTGTTTCTGGTGGGGATTAACCGCTGCAAGGAGCCAGAGGGCATCTCTGAGATTGCAAACTACTGCGCAGCGGTGCGCGCCGTGCGCCCCTACGAGCCACGCTACCAACCGCCGCGGCTCGCCGCGCTGCGCAGTCTGCATTGGCGGCTGCACGAACTGCGCCGTGCGCCCGAGCCATTCCGTTGGGCATACTCGCCGGAGATAGTGTCCTTGATACAACGGGTCTTGCGCGAATGGAAGCCTGATGTGATTCAGGTGGAATCAACGATGATGGCTCAAAGCCTGCTGCAGATGCAGCGTGCGAGCAGTCCACTGCGCGCGCTGATGATGTACGATGTCGTTGCCCAAATCGAGCGGCAGAAAATCGCGCTGGTACAGTCGTGGAGAGAACGATGGAAGCGCTGGTTGGATTGGCAGAAGGCGATGGCGATGGAAAAGCGCATCTGCCACGCCTTCGACCTGTGCTTTACAATGTCCGAGGCAGACCGTGCCACCGTGCGGCAGTGGTATGGACGAGCGGACGTCCTCGTCAGTCCCAATGGCGTGGATGTTCAACTTTACCAGCCTCTCCCTCCGTTAGCTGCCAATGCGAAACCAGAGATTCTCTTTACCGGTTACATGGCTTATACACCGAACCACGATGGGGCACAGTGGTTCTGCCGTGACATCCTACCGCTGATTCATCGCCAGATGCCCGAGGCGCATTTCACCATCATGGGGCGTAGCCCGAAGCCGGAAGTGGCTGCGCTCGCCTCCGAGCGCGTAACGGTGACCGGCGAAGTTCCCGATGCTCTGCCGTATTTTCGGCGTGCGGCGGTATGCGTAGTGCCGCTGCGCATGGGTAGCGGCACACGGCTCAAAATCTTAGAAGCCTTCGCGCTGGGCAAAGCCGTTGTTTCGACCACGGTGGGCGCAGAAGGGCTGGAAGTTGTGCCCGGTCAGCATTTGCTTATCGCTGATGACCCACCGTCCTTTGCGGCAGCGGTCGTCCGCGTTCTCCGAGACGCCGACCTGCGCGAGCGGCTGGGAAGAGCCGGGCGGGAGTTGGTTGAGCAGCGCTACGACTGGCGGCAGATCGTGCGGGAGATTGAGCGAGTTTACGAAACTGCTTTACAGTTGAATGTTGGAACGTTAGCACGTTGGAACGTTGAAACGTTGGAACGTTGAAACGTTATGACGTGCTGAGAGCCCATCCAAAAACCGGGTAGCGCAGACTTCCAGCCTGCATAAGATGCCGACAGGATGTCGGCGCTACGCGGTTTAGGCTCTAACTTTCCGACGTGCCGTGCGTACAACAAACGATGAACGTCCTTCTCCCCTTCCGCCCTCGCTCGCAGACCGTCCCCGACGGTGACGTGGCGTGGGGGCGCAACCTGTTACGTGCGAAGTTTCCTCCGGTGAGTGTAGGATGAAACGTGCAGGGGGCTGGGGCAAAAACATGGGCCTGGTTCGGGAACTTTACAGGGGAGAGATATATGAATACTTCCCGCAAAACGTTGGCACGTTGGCACGTTAGCACGTTGGAACGTTAGAACGTTGAAACGTGCCAACCCGCCAACGTGCCAACGTGCAACCTGCCAACGTGCAACCCGCCAACGTGCCAACTTGCCAACCTGCCAACGTGCGAACGTGCGAACGTTCTGACGTTCTGACGTATCGGTGACAGAAATCCCTTGACGGGGCGGGAATGATGACATAAACTCAAAACTGAAGCCTGCGGCGGGGGCGGCTTAGAGCCTATTTCAAAACTCCCCCCTCCTTACTAAGGAGGGGTCGGGGGAGGTCCAGAGCCAGCCAGCAATCCCTTATGGTCCTCCCTTGAAAATAACCTGTCATTGCGAGCGCAGCGAAACCATCTCCTGCGGAGGAGACGACTGCAGGGGTGGGGATGGCTTCGCTGCGCTCGCAATGACATTTTAAT
>JANWYM010000859.1 GCA_025055355.1 Abditibacteriales bacterium | reverse complement strand
TGGCGGGTTTGGTGTTTGTTGCCCTATTGCCGCTGGCGACGATAAGCGCGCTTCTGCGTAGAAGAGAGCGCTACCAAGTCAAGCGAGGGGGTGAGTGAAATGTTGGCTGACGGTCACAGTAATCTCTGGATGGGAATCGGATACGGAGTCACCACTGTCCTCATCAACGTCTTTGTCAGTCAGTGGTTGTGGCCAAAGGGGAAACAATCTTACCTCCCATCCCATCTCTACTGGTTTGGCATCCTGATGCTTGCGCTTGGGCTTGTTCTGCGTCTCACAGCGGTTCCACCCACGCTCGTAGCAACTACACCCATTGACGCCAGCGGAGTAGACTCTCTTGTCCAGCTTACATCTCAAGTCTTTCGCGACTGGGGTGCGTTGCAGTTGTATGTGAGCAGATTACATTCGGCAGATTTCCCGCTGGCTTTTGGAGCGATGCTTGTCCTATCGCACGGCTTAGCGGGGTGTTGGCAGAGAAGAAAGAGTAACGAATCAGCGAAGGAGTGATGTCATTGAACCATCCGTTGGTCGGTATCATCATGGGCAGCGACTCCGATTTACCCATCATGAAGGAAGCTGCCGAAACGCTGGAGGAGTTCGGTGTCTCGGTGGAGGTGCGCGTCATTTCGGCGCACCGCACGCCTGATGTGGCGTTGGCGTGGGCGCGGGGCGCGAAGGGGCGCGGCATCAAAGTCATCATCGCGGGCGCGGGCGGCGCGGCGCACCTGCCCGGTGTGCTCGCCGCGTTGACGCCGCTGCCGGTGATTGGCGTGCCGGTGAAGACCTCCACGCTGTCGGGCGTGGACTCGCTTTACTCGATTGTGCAAATGCCGCCGGGCGTTCCCGTCGCCACCGTCGGCATCAACGCCGCGAAAAACGCCGCCCTGCTCGCGCTGCAAATCCTCGCGCTGGGCGACCAAGAGATTGACGCGAAGGTAGAAGCCTTCCGCCAGAAGCAAGCCGACAGCGTGGCGCAGCGCGACGCGAAGTTGCAGGAGGTCGGGTGGAAGAATTACGCAAAGAGTTAGAGCCCATCCCAAAAAGGTTGTCATTGCGAGCATAGCGAAGCAATCTCATCCACAGGCGGACGTTGGATGTGGTTGTCCTTCATCCCGCGCTCCGTGTCATTGCGAGCGCAGCGAAGCAATCTCATCCGCAGGCGGACGTTGGAGGCGATTGCTCTTCATCCCGCGTCCCGTGTCATTGCGAGCGTAGCGAAGCAATCTCATCCGCGGGGGATTGCTCTGCTTCGTTCCTCGCAACCGCTCCGCTCCTTGCAATGACAACCATTTGGGGGATAGGCTCTTAAGGGGTTCAGGGTTAAGGGTTGACGCGTTCAGCCTTTAACCCTCAACCCTCGCCCCTCAACCCTTTCAATGATAGACCGTTACACCTACCCAGAGATGCGCGCCCTCTTCACGTTGGAGGGCAAGTATCAACACTGGTTGGAAGTCGAACTCGCCGTCTGCGATGCGCTGGCGGAAATCGGCGAGATCCCCAAGGATGCAGCGCGGCTCATTCGCCAGAAGGCGAAGGTCAACGTCGAACGCGCGCTGGAGATTGAGAAGGAAGTGCAGCACGACCTCGTCGCCTTCGTCAAGTCGGTGACGGAGAACATGGGCGAGGAGGCGAAGTAT
>JANWYM010000858.1 GCA_025055355.1 Abditibacteriales bacterium | reverse complement strand
CTCTGCAGCGGCAGGGCTCGCTGGTAATAGTCCAACGCTTTCTGGGGCTGACCAAGGTTATCGTAAACCGCGCCGATGTTGTGCAACGTCTCCGCCTCGCCCTGCTTATCCTTGAGCGCGCGGGACTTGACGAGTGCCTCGTTCAAAAAGCGTAATGCCTCGTCGAACTTGTATGCTTGATACGCCTCCATGCCCTTCGCTAACAGCCCCGCCACATCGGGATGCGGCTGCGGCGGCGCGTCGGGGACGGCAGCGGGAGGGAATGACCAGTGACCAACGACCAATAAGCAAAACCCAAAGCCTAAAGTCCAAAATCTCAAGCCGAAGGCGAAGCGGCGCATGATGACACCTCCGAATACCGCTGAGGCGATGGACGGACTCGAATAGAGACAAATCCCCCATCCTTCCTCTCACATCTCAAGTCCTCTATCCGCGCGCGGTCATCCGGTCAGCGATGTTGCCCCATTGTAGCACAGCCGTTCCGCAGGTGTCAACTTTTTCCCTTATCCGCTAATGTTTCCCTCCCCGTCACGTTTAAAGGGCTTGGGACTTACGCACTGGAGATAACGCCGGTGTCATTGCGAGGAGCGAAGCGACGAAGCAGTCCCCTTCGCCGTCGCTGTCTCTCCCGCAGGGGATGGCATCGCTCCACTTGCTATGACAGGCATTTTCGAAGGAAGGGGCAAAACGCAAAATTTAGCCATCAGAACAACAGCCCCTTGTGGGGATTCGTGCGTAAGTCCTCAAATTGACAATTTGAGGACAACACGCAAGATTTTGCGGGGCGTTGCGAATTTGTCGGTAGGGACGTTGATTCCGTTTGCAGCGTTGCTCACCTCCACGCCGCTACGGACGGGTTGAACCTGATACATGCCATCACGCGGTCTATCACAAACTATGCGCTGGTGGAGGAAATCAACGCTGACCTGAAAATCAAGGGATTCACTTTCGCGGGTTGGGTGAATCCGGGTGATTTATACAATCTGCTCCACTAAGAGCCCATCCGAAAACCGCGTAGCGCTGACATCCTGTCGGCATTTTAGGCAGGCTGGAAGGCTGCGCTACCCGGTTTTCGGAGCGGTCTATGCTATGATGCGCTTCGGAGCGCATCATCCGGGATGGCACTTGTGAGGTGAAGACAGCATGAGAAATGTAATCGCTACGACAACCTTCAGGACGGCGGGGGTAGCCCGTATTCTCATTGTGGACGATGAACCTTCCATGCGCACAATGTTGACGGCTGCGTTGAGTGGGGAAGGTTATCAAGTGGATTGTGCCGCCAGCGGGGTGGAAGCGTTGGGACATTTGGGGCGGGAAACGGTTGATGTGGTCATTAGCGATGTGATGATGCCGGGCATGAACGGAATCGAACTCCTGAAAGAAATCAAACGCGGCGCGCCTGAAATCGAGGTGATTCTCATGACGGGATGTTGCAGCGTCCAGTTGATAGAGGAGGCTTTGAGGTCGGGGGCGATGGCTTGCCTCGAGAAGAACTCCACAGGTTTCGTTCTCAAACTACTGGCAGAAGTCGAGCAGGCTTTGAATCACCCCAATTTTCTGGATGGGTGCAGGGGGCTTCGTTGTCTCCAAACACAGCCGCCCCGGCACGAACCGGGGCGGCTGCTACCAGAGTAACATTCACTCTTCCTT
>JANWYM010000857.1 GCA_025055355.1 Abditibacteriales bacterium | reverse complement strand
GGTGCCGTTCTTTGTCTCGCCGCTGGCTGTCAGTTACTTGGGGCGGACGATTTTTTATGAGGGCGTCGGTGGACCCATCAACGACCTGCTGGCTGCCCTGCATCTGCCGCGTGTAGCGTGGCTCACGCAAGTCGTTCCCGCGTTTGCCGCTGTGATCCTCGTGGATATCTGGCAGTGGACGCCGTTCTGTTTTCTGATCCTCCTCGCCGCGCTGCAGTCCATTTCGCCCGAGGTGCTGGATGCCGCCCAGTTGGATTGCCCTTCCTCTTTCAGCCTGCTTCGTCACGTCACGCTGCCGCACTTAAAGCCGGCGTTGACCACCGCATTTTTCCTGCGCCTCGTCGAGGCGTTTAAGATGTTTGACCTGCCCTGGGGATTGACAGCAGGTGGTCCGAACTATAACGCGACGGAGACGTTCACGATGCTGGTGCAGCGCGAGGCGATGCAGCACGGCGACTGGGAATACGGCGCGGCGCAGTCGGTGTTCTTCTTTGCGGTGGTGATGGGGACGTGCTTTCTCCTGTTCGTCGCCCTGCCAAGAGTGAAGAAACAGCGGAATGTTTAATCCATGAGTTCATGGGTTCATGGGTTCATGGAGCAGAAACATGAACCCATGAACTCCTCATCGCAACTCCTATTCCTTCCGTCCCAGTGAAACGTCTGCTTCTCCACGCACTCAACTCAGTGGTTATCGTTGCTCTCGTTCTCTGGGTTCTCTTTCCCTTCTACTGGGCAGTGGTCAACTCGCTCAAGGCCCCGGTGGATGTTCACACGCCCGGCTTCATTCCGTTCGTGCAGTTCCGCGTAACGTGGCAGAACTGGCGGGAGGAACTATTCGGCGGGGCAGATATTCTGAGCCGTGTGCGCAACAGCCTGTTCATCGCCCTCGGCAGTTCGCTGCTCGCGCTGGCGCTGGGTGCGCCCGCTGGCTATGGCTTGGCGCGGTATCGCTACCGTTGGAAACTTCTGCGATGGGAGAACCGCGACATCCTTCTGTGGTTCCTATCGCAGCGGATTTTGCCGCCCGTCGTGACGGTGATTCCGTTTATTCTGCTCTCCGTGAAGTTGGGGCTTTACGACACGATTTTGGGACTGACGTTAGCGCACGCCACGTTCACGTTGCCGTTCGCTGTGCTGATCGTGCGGGACGCCTTCGCGGATTTACCGTCAGAGATTGAGGAGTCCGCGCTGGTAGACGGTTGCTCGCCGTTCGGCGCATTTCGCCGCGTCGCCCTACCGCTCGTGCTGCCCGCCCTCGTCGCCGCGCTGCTGATCTGCTTCGCGTTTTCGTGGAACGAGTTCCTCTTCGCGCTCAAACTGACGCAGAGCCACGCCCTGACGGTGCCTTACTACATCGCTACCTCTGAACACTCGCAGGGCGAACGCTTCTGGGTCGTCTCCATCCGCACCCTCATCGCTGTCGTTCCGCCGGGCGTCCTCGCGCTGTTCGCCCAGCGTTATATTCTCCGAGGATTAACGCTGGGTGCGGTGAAGGGATAGACCGCTGGCGAGAACGGTTCGAGAACGAGGACGACGACGAGGACGATTTGCAAAGGCGGTGAAGGGATAGACCACGAGGGAGAACGGTTCGAGAATGAGGACGACGACGAGGACGATTTGCAAAGGCGGTGAAGGGATAGACCACGAGGGA
>JANWYM010000856.1 GCA_025055355.1 Abditibacteriales bacterium | reverse complement strand
AACGAAACTCTCCCCGATGATGTCCTCTGGATCCTACGTGATACGTAACGCGGGGGTCAGAGAGCATCTTGTCCAGAATGATATTCCCCCCACCATGATGGGTGTCGCACACAATTACCTCGTCCGCCCCGGCTTCCAGCGCAGCCGCGACTGCGGAGTTAATGTCGGCTATCAGCAGTTCGCGTCCCTCCTGAGCGACGTGCTCTCTGACTCCTTTCTCCCAGAACCACACTTGCTCACGGGTGAAAATCCCACTGACGCCTTCCATATCCCAATGCATGAAGATTTTCATAGGCAGAGACTCCCCCGAAAATCATCGTCGTCCTCGTCGTCGGACGCTTCCGATAAACGACGCGAACGACCGATGACGAGGACGATTTGCATCCGGCGTGGCGCGCCGCCGCGCCAGTCGCTACCAGCGGAAGAAGCGATACGGGTCATCCCATTCCTCCGGCTGGTCGAGATACAGTCCCTCCAGCCATCGCTTTTCCGCTTTGTTCGGCGGCACTGGGCTATGGAAGCGGGATAGTAGCGGCGTGGAACCAGCCACTCCCATGTTCGCCAGCACCCGCGACACCAGAAAACTGCTGCGGCGGTAGGTGCGGCGGAGGTGATACTGCCCGAAAGGCGGCGGCGTCTCCCGCGCGACGGTGTAAGGCGGAAGTTGCCAGAACACGACGTTGGCGTTCTCGGCGTGGGCGAGGACGCCGTTGCCGATAACTACGGCGCCGCCTTTCACCAGCGGCAGAACGCGCGGGTCGCGGTTGTGGACGTCCGCCGGGTTAAGTCCTACCAGCAGAGAGTTGACCCCGAACGGCTCGAAGAACGCAGCAATATGTTCCTCCTTTTTCATACTGACCTTCAAGGGCAGAAACAGATTCGCCTCCGCCTCGTCCAGCCCCAGCGCCAACAAGTTGCCCCCCGCTTTCAGGAAGTCGGAGACCGCCGCTGCGTGGGCAGCGAGATGTTTGCCCCCACCGACGCCGACGATGAGAACATGGTCAGCGGATAGATTCCCGCCCTCGTAAGAACTCAGCGCGATGCCTGCTAACTCAAGGTGTCGCTTGCCGTTGGGGTCGCCGACGTAGACCGCCTTCCGCGTGGGGCGGGGCTTCCAAGCCGCGATGTAGCGGAAGATGTTCCGCGCCAGCGTCTCCGCCGCCGGGTCGCTTTCGGTGCGCCCCGTCACGTCCATCTGGCAGAACAGCACCATCCCCTTACCCTCACGATACTCCATGAGCGGGCTGTATTGCAGGCTGAACCCGCCATCCACGATGGGCAGGAAGTCACCACGCACGGGTTTCTCGATGAGGACGGAGGCGACGTTGCCGCGATTGCCGCAGCGCCACAGACGCGGGACCTCGATGTCGCACCAGCGCACCGTCGGCGCGGTGTTAAAGCGCGGGCTGAGCGTGTAGGTCAGGCGCGGCGGCAGAATCGTCGCCTCCCCCCGCCAGTCGCGCAGATGCTCTGTGTCCAAGCCCGCGAGCAACAGATGGTTCGGCACGCGCTTGAACACCTGCCGCAGGCCATACTCCGCCACGCGGAAGCCGAACCGTTTCTCTAAGACCTCCGAAGTTTGTTCAAACACGATGACCTTCAACCCGTCGCGCACGCGGCTCACGTCCGGCGCCGCTCCGTCCACCGTCACCGC
>JANWYM010000855.1 GCA_025055355.1 Abditibacteriales bacterium | reverse complement strand
TGCTGCGCGGGCTGAAGGTGATGGACGTGGGACCTGACGGCAACCGCGACGGCATCAAATTGTCGGGGGTAGACGACTTCCGCGTCGAGGGCTGCACCGTTGAGCGCTGGGGCAGTGGCGGCTCCGCCATTGACATGGTGGGCTGCCATCGGGGGGTGATTGAAAACAACCTCTTCCGCCATACCAACCCTCAAGCCAGCAGCGGCGTCCAGATGAAAGGCGGCTCGCGTCAAATCGTCGTTCGGCGCAACCGCTTCGAGAACGCCGGTTCCCGCGCCGTCAACATGGGCGGCAGCACCGGGCTGCAGTTTTTCCGCCCGCCCCTCAAAGCGCCGCCGCACGCCGAGGCGAGCGACATTCGCGTCGAAGGCAACACCTTCATCGGCAGCGACGCCCCCATCGCCTTCGTCGGCGTAGACGGCGCGGTCGTGCGCTTCAACACGATTTATCGCCCCAAACGCTGGGCGCTGCGCATCCTTCAGGAGACCCGCGACCCCGGCTTCGTCCCCTGTCGCAACGGCGAGTTCACGGACAACATTATCGTCTTCCACTCCACCCAATGGTTTGAAGGCGGCGTCAACATCGGACCCCACACTGCCCCACAAACCTTCAAGTTCGCTCGGAACTTCTGGCATTGCCTCAACAACCCATCTGTTACGAAAAGTCTCGTTCTCCTCCCAACGGAAGAAACCGACGGCGTTTACGGCAAAGACCCGCTGTTCCGCGACGCCGACAAAGGCGACTTGCGCTTGCAGCCCCACAGCCCGGCGAAGAAGATGGGCGCGGACGCGCTACCGTAGAACAGGTTCGTCGTCAAGTGCTTCATCGCCCTCGTTGCGCTCTTCTGCCTTGTCGCAGAATGGTCAAGCGCCTCATGCCCTTCCCTCATATCATCTCTGCTGCGTCTTCGGCGGTAAGCCCATATAAACTCGGGCAGCCCCCGCTGGTTGCGGGTCAGCCCCCTATCGCTCCTTCGACGGGTTCCAGAACAGATCCCCCGACAGGGCGAACAACTCAACGGCATGCCAGTCGGTAAATCCCTTAGGCTTCGGGCGGGTAGCACCTTCTTTGACAACAGCACTCCTTACCTCCCTGCGAAAACGCGCTAACTGGCTCTCGCGTTCCTGATCGCTCAACTTGGGGTCTTGCCGTATAGCCATCTCCTGGCGGGCGCGTTGGCTGGCACGGTCGAGCATAGCGGCGAACTTTGTCGCGTCGTAGGCTGTCGAGGTGAACATCTCCCAAACGAACGCCGACCCGGTGTTGGCGTATTCCGTCTGGAGGTCGGGGCTAACTACGGTGCAACCGGTGAGTCCAGTACACTTCTCCCCACCCATCAACTTGTAGGCAAGCCGCCAGTGGTTCATCGCTGGCCAGTCGAGGGGGAACTCCTTGGTCCCGTAGGGAATCATGACCTTCAGAGGAATGAAGGACTGGGCGATCTTCTCCTGCACCGTCTTATCGGCAAGGGCAACTGCCCTCATCAAGCGCCCGCCCGGTCAGCACGGGGCTGCCGCCGGCCCGACGTTTCGCTTGAGGTAGAAGTAGACGAGAATCGGTTTTTGCTCTTGCTGAGCGAGGGCGGCTGCCTTGGCGGGGTCCGTCTGCCAGGCGATCCTCTCCCACGGGAAATCACCCTTCTCCTCTAAGGCAA
>JANWYM010000854.1 GCA_025055355.1 Abditibacteriales bacterium | reverse complement strand
CCCACCACCGCCGCCCCGATGGTGTCATTCTGGCTCGCCCCCGACGGCGACGCGCGCAGGATGGTCAACCCCGCTGCCGCCCCCGTCACTGCCCAACCTGACTTTTCCAGAAAAGTGCGACGGTTCATGGTTTCCATAATCTTTTACCTCCCAAAGATAGTTTCAGGAACCGCGTTTGCCACGACGATAAACCTGTTCCCGTAAGTCAACAGCAATAATTGCGCGCGACATCGTCCACCGTGTAAACGATGCGGTAGTCGCCAACGCGCACGCGGTATCCTTCATCCTTCTATGCCTGCCAACTTCACGCACCCATGCGGGCGCGGATTGTCCGCCAGACCACCAATCTTCACGTCCACGCGCCGCAGCACGTTGGCAGGCAAAGCGCGCATTTCCCGTTCAGCGGACGGCTTAATGTTGATTCGATAGTTCACAGCCGCCCCTCGCGCTTCAATTCTTCTGCAAACTCGCCGTAGGGACGCAACGGCTCATCCCGCCGCGAGACGATGAGGAATACGTCCTCTCCATCCTCCCACAAATCCGCCATCTCTGCTATCTTCGCCAACAACGCCTTGCGGTCGCGTTTGCTGAAGCCCTTGACGGCTGTGACCACTTCATCTACGGTCAACTTCGTCTTTGTCATGCTCTCACCTCCATCAGCGCTGCCTTCAAGCATAACACAAAACGCGCGAGGGTTCAAATCGAAAGTCCAGCGCGCCACATTTGCGCGGCAGCGGTGGGCGTGCTAAAATGGAGGGGCGGAAGGGAGTGAAAACACTGGGAAACAGCAACATGAACAAACTCAGGTTTGATGGTAACAAGTGGTTTTGTCCGTTCTGTGGCTATGATAGTTTCACTCAGTCCGTCATTGCTGAAAACCACATGGTGCTGTGGACGGAAGGCAAGGTCTTGGTTGAAAGTGATGACTTTGAAGGCTCTTGGCAGGTGGTTGACAACGGAGGAGGGATAGATTATGCCGCTCTTTCTGATTACCAAGAAGATGACTGCTTACTTGACTGTGGACTGTGCCGATGAGGAACAAGCACGGGCTTGGAGTCGGAGAATCGTTACCACTTTCGAGGACGAGGACGGTAACGGAATTCCACCCGACGCGATTGATGACTTTGAGGCTGATTACAGTCTCAAGGATAGAGGACTATCAGCACTTGCTGACCTCCGTATTTCGGGAGTGCGCCCGCGTTCTGAAAGATGAGGGGCGACTTATCTTCACGTTCCATCACACCAAATGGCGGGCGTGGTGGACGGTGCTGTCTGCAATCGCAGAAAGCGGCTTCCGCGTTGCCGACTCGTTCCCTGTGATGAGCGAATATAAGGTCAATCCTCATGTTCGGAACAAGCAAGCGTTGGACATGGATTTAGTATGGTGTGTGAGAAGAGGTCTGTGCCCTTTGAGCCTCTATCTTTGTCGTTGGACGAGGCAGTGCGACGTGCGATGGAAGGGTTGCCATTAGAAACGTCCAACGACAGTAAGAATAGGCTATTCCTCCACTTCATGGGCGAATTATTGAAGGAGGCAAGTGAGGAGTTTGCCCGATGGAACGGTGCTGCGCGTCACCGTCAAGCACCAGCGCGGCAAAGACATTCCCCCAATGGCTGTTTAGCCTCATGCTGAAACAAGCGGGGCTTGACCGAGAGGAGTTTGA
>JANWYM010000853.1 GCA_025055355.1 Abditibacteriales bacterium | reverse complement strand
GAAGACCTTCTCCCCGTCATCCAGGAGGGCGGCAGCGACTCCGCGAAATTGGACAACGTGTTTGAACTGCTCGTGAAGTCGGGGCGTCATCCGCTCCACGCGATGATGATGCTTGTCCCCGAAGCCTACCAGAACATGCCGCACATGGACGAGGACCTGCGGGCGTTCTTCGAGTATCACGCGACGCTGATCGAGCCGTGGGACGGTCCGGCGATGCTGGTGTTCAGCGACGGCAACGTGGTCGCGGCGACGCTCGACCGCAACGGGCTGCGCCCGGCGCGTTACACCATCACCGATGACAACATCATCGTTCTCGGCTCCGAAGTCGGCGTTGTGGACATCCCACCCGAGAAGGTCGTGGAGAAAGGGCGGCTCGGTCCGGGGAAGATGATCGCCGTGGACCTGGTCAAGGGCAAGTTCCTTAGGAACGAGGACATCAAGCGCATGTTCGTTCATCAGAAGCCCTACCGCGAGTGGGTGAAACAACACATGATCCGTCCCCAAGCGTTGGGCTTGGGCACCAACGGGCACGTCAAGGCGCGCGACCTCACGGAACTCGTTCAGCAGCAAATCGCGTTCGGCTACACAACCGAAGACATGGAGAAAATCATGGAACCGATGGCGCTGGAGGCGAAGGAAGCCGTCGGTTCGATGGGCGATGACACGCCGTTAGCGGTGCTGTCCACCAAGCCGCGCCTTCTCTACCACTACTTCAAGCAGCGGTTCGCGCAGGTCACCAACCCGCCGATTGACCCGCTCCGCGAAGACCTCGTGATGAGTCTGCGCACCGCCATCGGAGCGCGCGGCAGTTTGCTGGAGGAAACGGCGGAGCACGCGCGGCTCATCAAGTTCAACAGCCCTCTTCTCACTAACAGTGAATTAGAGTGGCTGCGCACCTTCGACAATCCTCACTTTCAATCGGAGACGCTGCCCGCCCTGTTTGACGTGGCGGACGGCGAGGCGGGATTGGAAACCGCGCTCATGACGTTGTGCGTCGAAGCGGAGCGCGCCGTGGATGAAGGCAAGACGATTCTCATTCTGAGCGACCGAGGCGTGTGCGCCGAGAAAGCCCCGATGCCGATGCTTCTCGCCGTCGGCGCGGTGCACCACCATCTCATTCGCGTCGGCAAGCGAATGCGGGCGAGCATCGTCTGCGAGACGGGGGAACCACGCGAAGAGCATCATTTCGCCTGTCTCATCGGCTACGGCGCGAGCCTCATCAATCCCTATCTGGCGTTTGAGTGCATGGAGCCACTCGTGGCGCGCGTGAAGGAGAAGGCGCGGCGCGATAAGGACTATGAGAAGTTCGCTGACCTCACGCCCGAAAAAGCCGCTGCCAACTGGCAAAAAGCCATCGAGAAGGGCATCTTGAAAATCATGTCGAAGATGGGCATTTCCACGGTCAGCAGTTATCGCGGGGCGCAGATTTTTGAAGCCATCGGCTTGGACGAAAGCCTCATTGACCGCTGCTTCACCGGCACCGACTCGCGCATCGGCGGCGTGGGGCTGAAGGAGATCGCGCGCGACGTGCTGCGCTTCCACGCACTTGCTTTTCCAACCACTCCATCACCCAACCATCCCCCCACCCTGCCTGACTTCGGCTACTACAAGTTCCGTAAGGACGGCGAGGCGCACGCCTTCCATCCGCAGGCGGTGCGCAGCCTGCA
>JANWYM010000852.1 GCA_025055355.1 Abditibacteriales bacterium | reverse complement strand
CGCCCGCGCGGGCGGCGTGCTGGAAACGCAGGAACTCACGGAGGTCGCGGGGGTTCTCTACGGTTCGCGGCAACTCAAGGACGCGCTGCTGCGCACGCCGCCGGGCGCGTATCCGCGCTTGCTGCGTTGGGCGGCGCACATCGTGACACTGCGGACGGTGGAGGAAGCGATTCACGCGGCGATTGACGAGCGCGGCGAGATCCGCGACAATGCCAGCGAGAAACTTGCTAAGATTCGCCGCGCGATGCGCTCGACCACCGATGCCATTCACGCGCGGCTGCGGTCGCTGTTAGCGGACAGCGAAGTGCAGCACTACTTGCAGGAACCCCTCGTCACGCTGCGCGATGACCGCTACTGCCTTCCCGTGAAAGCCGAACACCGCGCGCGCTTGGGCGGCATCGTCCACGACCGCTCCGCCAGCGGTGCGACCTTCTTCGTCGAACCGGCGGCGATTGTGGACTTGAACAACGAACTGCGCCAACTCAAACTGGACGAGCGCGATGAAATCTTTCACATCCGCAAGCGGCTCAGCGATCTCATCGGGGAGCATGTAACGGACCTGCTCACTTCGCTGGACGCCATCGGACGGCTGGACTTCATCTTCGCCAAAGCCAAACTGAGCCGCGCCATGGATGCTGTGGCACCGCAACTCAACGCCGAAGGCCAGGTGGACTTGAAGCAAGCGCGGCATCCGCTGCTCACGGGCGACGTCGTGCCGATTGACGTGCAACTGGGGATGGACTTCAACACGCTGCTCATCACCGGACCGAACACGGGCGGCAAGACGGTCACGCTCAAGACCGTGGGGTTGCTGACGCTGATGGCGCAGTGCGGCTTGCACGTTCCCGCCCAAGAAGGCTCGCAACTGGCGGTGTTCAAGCAAGTGTTCGCCGACATCGGCGACGAGCAAAGCATCGAGCAGAGCCTTTCCACCTTCTCCTCGCACATGAAGCAAATCGTGAAGATACTACGTCGCGCCGACGCGCACACGCTGGTGCTGCTGGACGAAATCGGGGCAGGCACCGACCCCGACGAGGGGGCAGCGTTAGCCAAAGCCATTTTGACCGCCCTACATCAACGCGGGGCAAAAACAATCTGCACGACGCACTACGGCGAACTGAAACTGTTCGCCTACCACCATGAGGGCATGCGGAACGCGAGCGTGGAGTTTGACGCGAAGACGCTGCGCCCCACGTATCGCCTGCGCATCGGTCTGCCGGGCAGCAGCCACGCCTTTGCGATTGCAGCGCGGCTGGGGATGCCGTGGAAGCTCGTCCGCCAAGCGCGCGGCTTTCTGCGGCGCGACCGCGCGCAAGCCGAAGCGATTATCCAGCGGATGGAAGCGAGCCAGCGCACGCTCGAACACGAAGCCACCCGCGCCGAACGCGAACGGGAGCAAGCCGAACAACTGCGTGAGAAGTTCGAGCAGCAAGTCGAGAAACTTCGCGCCGACCGCGAGCGAACGCTGGAGGAAGCGCGGGAACAAGCGACGCAACTCCTGCGCCACGTCCGCGAGGAAGCCGACGCCATCCTGCGGCAACTGCGCGCCGCTACACGCGAATCGAAGGAGACCGAGCAAGCCCGCCAGCGCCTGCGCGAACTGCGGCGCGAGGTGGACGCCTTCGCGGCAACGCAGATGGAAGGCGATGAGAGATTAGGGATGAGGGAC
>JANWYM010000851.1 GCA_025055355.1 Abditibacteriales bacterium | reverse complement strand
ACGTGCCAACGTGCTAACGTGCCAACGTGCCAACGTGCCAACGTGCCAACCTGCCAACCTGCCAACCTGCCAACGTGCTAACGTGCCAACCTGCCAACGTGCCAACGTGCTAACGTGCCAACGTATCAACGATATACTCGGCTTGCGGGTCGTAGAAAATAATCTGGCTGCCCGAATACTCGAACTGGAACGGCACGTAAATCAGATGGTTTAATGCCTCGCGCACCTGTGGCTGGCGGTCAGGAGGAACGAACAGCAGGAAGAACCCACCGCCGCCCGCGCCGGTCAGTTTGCCGCCCACCGCCCCAGCGCGGCGGGCGCGCTCGTAGAGGTCATCCACCTGCGAGTTTGACACCTGCGCACTCAAACTCCGCTTAGCTTGCCACGCCTCATGCAGCAACTCGCCGAAAGCGGTGAGGTCCTGCCCGCTATTGAGGATGGCGACGCTCTCATCCACCAATTGCCGCATCAGCCGCAGTTGCCGCTTCTTCCCGTCAATCTCGTTGACGTAACTGGCGGCGACGTGGGACGCCGTGCGCTTGATGCCGGTGTAAAACAGCATGAGGTGAGCGTTGAGTTCCTGCACCCGCTCCCGCGCCAGCGTCATCGGGCGGACGGAAATCTCACCGTTCGGCAGGAAGGTGATGTGGTTGAACCCACCGTAAGCCGCTGACACTTGGTCCTGCGAGCCGACGGTCTCTTTTAAAATCTCCTGCTCCAATTGAATGCTCTCCATCGCCAATTGGTGCTTGCTGACGATGCGCCCGCTGAGGGCGTGGAGGGCGTGCAGCAGTCCGACGGTAAACGCCGAACTCGACCCCATTCCGCTGCGGGCGGGCAGGTCTGCGTCGTGGTGAATCTCCAAGCCCCGCTCGATTTTCAGGTAGCGCAGCACCTCGCGCACGGCGGGGTGTTCGATCTCGTCGACCGTTTTACAGTTCTCCATCTTGGAGTAAACCAGACGGAATCGGTGTTCAAAGAACGGCGGCAAGTAGCGGCAGGTTAGATAGCAATACTTGTCAATCGTCGTCGCCAACACCGCCCCGCCGTGCCGGCGATACCACGCGGGATAGTCCGTCCCACCGCCGAAGAAGGAGATGCGAAATGGAGTGCGGCTGATAATCATAGTCCGTCCGACGCATCCGACGGGTCAGTCTGATTCATCGGATGCAAATTTAAGAGACCCCGAATCACCTGCGCGGCTTCCTCCAATCCGTCCACGACGTAATCGGCAGGAGCCGCGCCTTCGTGCTGTGCGCCGTAACCCGTGCGCACGAGAAACGTCGTCGCGCCCACGCTCCGCCCCAACTCGATATCGCATGGCTTGTCACCGATGACGAACGCCGCCGTTGGGTCGAAGCCCCATGCCTTGGCGGCGCGTTCCATCAATCCCGTGCGCGGCTTGCGACATGCACAGTTATCCTCGGGCAGGTGCGGGCAGAAGTAAATGCCGTCCAACTGGACGCCCTCCGCTGCCAAGAGTTCCTGCAAGCGCTGATGGATCTGCCCCAACCGCGTCGCGTCCAAATAGCCCCGACCAATGGCGGATTGGTTGGTGAGGACGACCAACCCCAACCCCATCGCCCGCAGTTGCCGCAAACCCTCCGCCGCGCCGGGCAGGAGTTCCACCTGCTCGGGGTCGGAAAGATAATGCCGTTCAACGATGACCG
>JANWYM010000850.1 GCA_025055355.1 Abditibacteriales bacterium | reverse complement strand
CTCAGGCAGGAGCAACTTACCATGCACAAATTGCGCAGCCGCATCACGTTAGAAATCTTTGTCCTCTTTCTCCTCATCGGCGTTGCTCAAGCGTTGGGTAAAGCGCCGCCGCCGTCGGAAAAGTTCACGGTGGAGCGCGATGTCGTTTACCGCAAGGTGGACGGCGAGGAGTTGAAGTTGGACGCTTACGTGCCGCAAGGCGAGGGCAAGTTCCCTGCTGTCATCGTCATTCACGGCGGGGCGTGGCGGATGGGTGACAAGGCGGCTTACGCGGCGGAGTGCATCGCGCTGGCAAACAACGGCTACGCGGCGTTTACCATTCGTTACCGTCTTCTGCCCCGACACAAGTTCCCCGCGTGCGTTGAGGACTGCAAAGCCGCCGTGCGCTGGGTGCGGCAGAACGCGGCAAAATACAAGGTTGACCCGCAGCGCATCGGTGCGTTCGGGCACAGCGCGGGCGGGCATCTCGCCGCGATGTTGGCGACCATCGGCGGAACGTCCCAGTTCAACGATGACCCCAACGCCAAACCCGAAGACAGCCGCATCCAAGCCGCCGTGTGCATGGCGGGCGTGTTTGAGTTCCCCCCGATTGACTTCCCTCTCTTCCGCGAGTTCTTAGGCGGCACGCCACAGGAGAAGCCCGACGCTTATAAGCAAGCCTCCCCTCTCCACCACGTCTCCAAAAGCACCGCGCCGATTCTTCTTCTGCACGGCGACGAGGACCGGTTCGTGCCGCTCATCGGTTCGCAGCGCTTCGCCGACGCGCTGACCAAAGCGGGCGTGGAAAACCAACTCGTCGTGCTGAAAGGTGTGGGACACCTCTATCAGTGGGGGCACGGCGAGGCGGTTCGGCAAGAGATGGTGAAGTTTTTTGACAAGCATTTGAAGAGACCTACTCCCGCCGCAGCCAAGTAGCCCGTCGCGCCGCGACGGAAATTACGCGACAGCGTCGCGGTCTATTCTGCGTCGCGGCAGCCACCGATTTTCGATCGGGGGAGTCGTTCGTGCCGATTCCTCGGCACCACGCCGCTTGAAAATCGTCGTCGTCCTTGTCCTCGGTCGCTTGTGAGGGTCGAGAACTCTGTCTCTTTCTTTTCTCAACGCAGCCCGCCGCGCGCGCGGACGGTTTTCTTTTCGCGGGCTGGAACCAGTCTGCGTGCCGCGCGGTGAGGTGGCGTATCATCTGATTGCGACAGCGGCGGGCTACGGCATCGCTTGGGTGACGCTGAAAGCGTCGGAGGCAGAAAGTTGGTTTATCCTCCCGATGACGCCTGCCGCGCAGGTGCGCGGGCGGGTGGTGGACGCGCAGGGACGCCCCCTCGCTGGGGTCAAGGTGTTCGTCGCCGACCTGCGCCCGGTGGAGGTGGACCCGTCCATGAGTTGGCTCTCGTTCGACGAGAAAACCTCCCCATGGTGGGCGCGCACCGACCGCGACGGGCGATTCCGCATCGGCGGCTTGCCGCAGGACGCGCAAGTGGGTTTGCGCTGCGCCAGCCGATTGGTGCGCAGGGATGTCACGCCGTTTGCGGTTTATGCCTCTAAAAGCGGCGACTTCGGTTACGTTGAGAGGGCGGTTGAGGATGAGTTCACCATCATCCTCGTCCCCCCTGCTGTTATCGAGGGGCGCGTCGTGTCTGCCGACACACAGCAGCCCGCAAAGGGGGTCAACGTG
>JANWYM010000084.1 GCA_025055355.1 Abditibacteriales bacterium | reverse complement strand
AGTTGCCGCGCCCCACAACTCTCGTTGACAAACGGCAGCGAAAAGCCCCTCTCATGCCGTCGCGCCGCGTCCTCGTTCCACGGAATGATGCAAGGATGGGACATACGTTCAACCTCCCTTTCCGCGTTCACGATTCGCCACCTTCTCGTCCATTCCTCCCTCGAAAATCGTCCTCGTCCTCGTCCTCGTCCTCGTTCTCGAACCTCAAAAAACGACCGAGGACGACGACGAGGACGATTTCCATACAGCGTGGTGACTCCTCCGAAAATGTCTGTCATTGCGAGCGGAGCGAAGCAATCTCCTTCGCACGAGACTGCTTTGCTTCGTGCCTCGCAACCGCTCCTCGCCATGACATTTTTCTGCGACAGTGAGGCGGTTTAAAAATTTTTCAGATTTGCTTGACAAACTCTGAACGCATCGGTTATACTGTGGGTCAAACTGGGAAGGAAAGGAGGAGAATAGATGAAGAAGGAGGTCAGCCCGCCCGTTGTCATCGGCGTCATTGTGCTGGTGGTAGCAATCGCGGTGGGACTTATCTTCTGGCGCAGCCAAGCACCCAGTTTCCAGCCGCAAACGGGGGGCAGTGAGGAAGCCATGGGCCGCGTGCGACAAGGCGACACTCTCTACCAGCCACCGCCGGGGATTATCCCTTCGAATCCCAGGTAGTGAGGAGTTCTGCCAGCGAGGGAGAAAGGAGGGATGCATCAAGATCAAGTCAAGTGTTGTATTAGTGGGGTCATCAGCGAAAGGAGGAGATGAATAGGTGAGAAAATATGGCTTTACCCTCATCGAACTTCTCGTGGTTATCGCGATCATCGCCATCTTAGCCGCGATTTTGATGCCGGTGTTTGCGCAAGCGCGGGAGAAAGCGCGCGGGGCTTCGTGCCAGTCCAACTTGAAGCAGATTGCCTTAGCCTTGGGCATGTATCAGCAGGACTACGATGGTCTGATGATGAGTTCAGCGTTTCTCCCACGGGTAGCGCCCGATGCGGGAGCGGTCTGTCCCGATGGCTTGAACATCATCCGCATGCTTGCCGGCGGGACCTCGTGGTTCCTTCAGCCCTATATTAAGAACACGCAGGTCTTCCGCTGCCCCAGCGATGCGGGTGACAACTATTGGGGACGCAGCAGCAACTGGGGATGGTCAAGCGCACCTTACTGGGGTGTGCCGAGTTCCTACCATTTCCGTCACGTCTTTGATGTAGGCGGGGCGGGACGGCACGCCTGCCGTGCGCCGGGGTCGGCAAGTGGCATGGGAGGGACGGTGGATGCCCAGTTAGGGCAGCCCGCGTCGCAGATCGTGTTCTACGAGGTGGCAGCGTTCCACAATGAGAAGCACCCGCTGTTTGGAGGCGTCCATCCCGTGTCGCCCTCCCAGGTGCAGACCATGCGCTCCATTAACGTCGCTTACGCTGACGGGCATGTCAAAGTGTTCCGTCTGAACTATCGCTTCCCCAACTGGAACCCCAACCATGATTTGAACTGGTTCACGCGGGACGAAGCCGGTAACCCCTGCGATTCGGGTCCTTGCACAAACGCCACGATTCACGGCGATTTGACACGAGGACGCGATTAGGTTTCCAGGAGGGATATCACAATCCCTTTCTGCCCTCAGGGTGACCTGACTCTGGGGGCTTTTTCTTTCAGGGGGAAAGTTCTCTCACCTCCAGCAACTGGTCGGCGCGAACATTACGCAACACAGTCTCGCGCCTGCTCGCCCAGCGGATGCGCATCTCGTCCACGCGCGCGGTTTTGCCCAGCCCGAAGAGCGGACGCACGTCGTTGCTGGAGGCGTAACTGCCGCAGGTGCGCACATCACGACGCTCCATGAGGGAACTACCCTTCACGGTGACGGGGGCGCCAATGGCTTGCGCTTTGCTCCATAAGGTTGACCCTGATAT
Source organism: Abditibacteriales bacterium (assembly GCA_025055355.1). Classification (GTDB taxonomy): domain Bacteria; phylum Armatimonadota; class Abditibacteriia; order Abditibacteriales; family JANWYM01; genus JANWYM01. The sequence continues at coordinate 9,496 of JANWYM010000084.1, read as the reverse complement.
AATCAGAGACAAGGTGGGACTGATGGCAAAGACAATGGATGTGACGCAACTCCCTTCTGAGGTACCAGCGGCATTGATAGACAGAGAGGAAGCCATTATTATCGCAGAACAGGCGGGGCGCGAGGTCGGTGTGCTCATGCCCATCCGCCGCTGGCACTGAGAGCGGCTATACGCAGAGCGAACAGAGGAGGCAATCGAAGCGGACATCTTACCATAAAATTCAACGCTACCGCGCTGAACAAGCCCCGTGTGCGGTCATGGATGCAGTCGCAGCGGACAAACCTCATGTGACGGAAGAGGAAGTAGAAGCGGACGTCGCCCAAGCCCTCCGGGCTATCCGTGCAGAGGGAGCCAGGCAACCATGAAACTGCACAGTGGTGTCTGACCTTTTTTGCCCCGCTGGGCAAGCAGGCAGCGTATAGCCACCCGCGACGCTGAGGCGGATTCCCTATCGCGGCACGGTGGGCGGCAGCGATTCCGATTGATTATGGGACGTTCCCCGCCTCCACCGAGGACCCGGAGAAGTTTGTCTCCCTCCCCGCCCTCAACGTCCCAGAGCAAAGGGTGCAGGTGCTGCGCGTGGGAGAGAGATTCATCTACGGCAGGGAAGAGGTATGAAAGACGCCGTCGAAAAACTCATTCAAGACTTTCGCGGCACCGTCGGCGTCGCGTTCAAGAACTTGAAGACCGGAGAGGATTGGGCGATTCGCGGCGATGAGGTATTCCCGGCGGCGAGTGTCATCAAAGTCGCCGTAATGGTCGAGGCGTTCGCACAGGTGGAAGAGGGTAAGTTGAGGTTGAGCGACTCCATCACGCTCACCGACGCCGACAAAGTGCCCGGCGCAGGCGTGCTGCAGTTCTTGGACGCGGGGCTGAAACTGACGCTGCGTGATGCCCTTGCGCTGATGATTATGCTGAGCGACAACACGGCGACGAACTTGGTGCTGGACAAAATCGGCTTGCCCGCCACCGCGCGGCGGATGGAGATGCTGCACTTCCCGCACACCAAAATTCACAGCAAAGTCTTCAGGCGCGAGACGAGCATTTTTCCCGAACGCTCCCAGAAATACGGACTCGGTTCGACCACACCCAACGAGATGGCGCGGCTGCTGGAGATGATTGCCAACGGCGTGTGCGTCAGCAAGGAAGCCTCTCGGCAGATGCTGGATATTCTCAAAAGGTGTGAGGATGACACGATGATAAAACGGTTTCTACCGCCGCCTGTCACCGTCGCGCACAAAACCGGGGCGGTGGACGCCAGCCGCCTCGACGCGGGCATCGTTTACAGCCCCAAGGCGGATTACATCCTGTGCGTGTTCACCACCAACAACGCCGATAAATCGTGGCGGATTGACAACGAGGCACAGGTGTTGATTGCCAACATCTCGCGGGCGGTTTATGAACATATCTGATGCACTGCCCAAAACGCCGAGGTCGTGGGGACGAGAGTAGGTTGGGCGTCTCATTCGATAAATCGCCACTGTCCATCAGGTTCATCGAAGCCGACAATGTTGACAACAAGCACGGCGTGGACTCAGCGATAACTCGCGCTCGCTCTGGAGCACCGCCAACGCCCGCCGTGTCATCGGCTCCGAACCGCAGAGCGATTCCGAAGTAAGATGTGTGAAGGATATTGCCACGTGGCTGGCGAATCAAGAGGGCGGAAAAGTTTCATGAGTGCATGGAGTTCATGAACTCCATGCACTCATGAACCCCATGAACCCATGAACTTTGGAGGCAGCGATGGCTCTGAAAATCTGGAAAGTCGCGTTGTTAGTGAAGGACGTAAAGGAGGCGGAGAAGTTTTATGTAGAGACGTTGGGCTTGCCCGTCATTGAGCGGCTGAGTCTGGCATCAATGGGGATTGAGGGCGAGGCGGTGTTTTTGGACGCGGGCAACGTGCAACTCGAACTCATCCCCCAAGCTGCCTTCCACGGCGCGCCCGAACGACTGGCGACGTGCGGCGTCCATCATCTCTCGTTTCAAGTGGACGACGTGCCTGCCACGCAGGAGGAACTCAAAGCCAAGGGCGCGAACTTCATTCTCGAAGCCTTTAACCCCATTGAGGGCATGACGCTGGCGTTCTTTGACGGGACGAACGGAGTCAATTTGCAGTTGTTCAACTGGAAGCGGTGAGAGAAATCAACGCTGTCAGGGGGAGAGCCATGGAACCCATCAGATCTCCATCTCTTGATTGGTTGCATCATCTGCCCATTGGAGGGGTGGTCGTGGACAGGGCGGGGCTGATTCGGGACTGCAACCAGAAGGCGTGTGTGGTGCTGGGGGCGGCATCGGCACCTGTTGGTGAGCCGCTGGCGCGGTTTTTTGCCGAAGCGGAGCGCGAGCGGTTGTCTCATCTTATCACAGCGGAGGCTGCCGAGCCGGCGGCGGAGGTCTTCACACGGCAGGAGGCAGACGGCAGCCAGCGATTTGTGGAGGTCAACGCCGCGCCGCTGACGGACGTCGGAGAGGCGGACGTCCTCGTCCTGCTGCGGGACGTGACGACAAGCCTCCGCGCTGCCGCCGAGCAGCAGCGACTCGTGGAGGCACTACAGCAAAGAGAAAAACTCTACCAGCAAGCGATGTCAGCGATTCACGCGGTGCCCTACCTGAAGGATTATTCCACCAATTCGTATCCCTTTATGGGAGAAGGCATCTTGCAGATGACCGGCTATACCGCTGAGGAAATGACGCCCGACCTCTGGGACAGCATCACCGGCGATACGGTCATGCTGGGGGAGGCGGCGGGGTTAAGCGTCACGGAGGCTATGCAGAAAGCCCTCACGGGAGAGTTGCGCTATTGGCACAGCGAAGGGCGCCTGACGACGCGGGACGGTCAAACCCGCTGGGTCTCGGACTGCTCCGTGGAGATTTTTGATGAGAGGGGGCAATCCATTGGCTCCATCGGCGTTCTTATGGATATCACCGCTCGCAAAGAGGCAGAGGAAGCTCTCAATCGCCGCCTCGCATATCTACAAACCCTCTACCGCCTGATAGATGCCCTCAATCGCGCCGAGACAGCAGAGGCAATTTACCAGGAAGCGCTCAACGCCGTGCAGAACGCTTTGCCTGTAGATCGTGCCGCCGTTTTGCTGTTGGACCCCGATGGGGTGATGCGCTTCAAAGCATGGCGCGGCATCTCGGACGCCTACCGCCGCGCGGTAGAGGGTCACTCGCCGTGGTCGCCCGACGAGAAAAATCCTCAGCCGATTTTTATCTCCGATGTCGCAGCCGAGGAGTCGTTAGGTCCATTACGTGAAATCATCTTGGGGGAGGGGATTCGCGCCATGGGGTTCATCCCCCTGGTGTCGCAGGAACGCTTGGTGGGGAAGTTCATGCTTTACTGTGACACTCCACGCCGGTGTGATATGGAGTCCGCGCAATTGGTCCAAGCCATCGCTCACCATGTGGCATTTGCCATCGAGCGTCAACGGGCGACGGAGGCACTGCAATATCGAGTGGCGTTCGAACGACTCATTGCCTCCCTCTCTAATTACTTTATCAACCTCCCTATGGATGAGATGGACAGCGGCATCCAACACGCCTTGCAAGCCATTGGCGAGTTTATCGGTGCAGACCGCAGTTACGTTTTCCTCTACGCCGAAGACGGTGTGACGATGGACAACACTCACGAGTGGTGCGCCGAAGGGATTGAGCCCCAGATTGACAACTTAAAGGGGTTACGGATTGGCAATTTTCCGTGGTCTATGGAGAAAATCCAGCGGTTGGAGACGGTGAACATTCCTCGCGTCGCTGACCTACCTCCCGCAGCCAGCCCCGAAAAAGCGATTCTCGAGGCGCAGGACATCCAGTCGCTGGTGCTTGTTCCGTTGGTCTGGAAGCAAACCGCCATAGGATTTGTGGGCTTTGATGCCGTCCGCACCCCGAGGATATGGTCCGAGGACAGCATCGCTTTGTTGCAGATGGTGGGAGAGATGATTGTGAACGGACTGGCACGCCGCCGTGCGGAAGTCAGGCTGCGCCAAGCCGAAGAGAAATATCGCTCCATCTTCGAGAACGCCGTCGAGGGGATCTTCCAATCCACCCCCGACGGACGCATTCTCACCGCCAACCCCGCGCTCGCACGCATCTGGGGCTACGACTCGCCTGAAGAACTTATCACCACCCTCACTGACGTCGAGCATCAGCTCTACGTGAACCCAGCCCAACGCGCTACGTTGAAGCGGTTGATAGAAGAGCATAACGTGGTGCGAGGATTTGAGTTTCAAGTCAAGCGCAAAGATGGGAGCATTGCCTGGATGTTGGAAAACGTCCGCGCCGTGCGCGACGCCAGCGGCGTGGTGATTTACTATGAGGGCACGATAGAGGACATCACCGCTCGCAAGCGCATGGAAAGACGCAGCGCGGCGTTTGCAGAGTTGGGGCGACGTCTGAGCGCGGCGGCGACGGCAGTCGAGGCGGCGCGTATCATTGTGGAGGTAGCGGATGAACTGATAGGCTGGGACGCCTGCTTCGTGAGCCTGTATAGCGCCGAACAAGGTAAACTCTATCCCCTTCTCGCCATGGACATAGTAGAGGGGCAACGTGTCAGCGTTGACGCCGGACCTGAGGGCAAAGCGCTGGATCCCGTGATACGTCGCACCATTGTGGAGGGAGGGCAGTTAATCTTGCGAGATACCCCGTCTTCCCCCCCTACGGATTTGACGCCGTTCGGCGATGTCACCCGTCGCTCGCTGTCTCTGATGTTTGTCCCCATGCGCAACGGCACGCGCGTGATCGGGGTGCTATCCATCCAGAGTTATACCCCCCATGCTTACGATGCAGCGGCGCTCGACACCCTGCAAGCCCTCGCCGACCACTGCGGCGGCGCGCTGGACCGGCTGTTCACGACACAATCCTATCAGGCTCTGGTGAACTCGATCGACGGCATCGTGTTTGAAGTTGATGCACAGACCTACCAGTTCACCTTCGTCAGCCCCCAGGCGGAACGGATCTTGGGCTATCCTGTTGAGCGATGGTTCAATGAACCAGACTTCTGGGCGAACCACATTCACCCGGACGACCGGGAAGAGGCAGTAGCTTTCTGTGTGCGCTCCACCCAAGAGAAGAGAGACCACGATTTCGAATATCGCATGATAGCCGCCGATGGGCGCGTGGTATGGATACACGACCTTGTCACCGTCGTCATAGAGAACGATCAACCTGTTAAACTGCGGGGGCTGATGGTGGACATCACCGCCCACAAACAGATGGAGGAGACGCTCCAAGACACCAACCGTCGTCTGGAAGAAACGCTCGCAGAACTCCGGGCAACGCAGCAGCAACTGGTGCAGCAGGAACGCCTGCGCGCGTTAGGTGCAATGGCGAGCGGCATCGCCCATGACTTCAACAACGCCCTCGCCCCGATTTTGGGCTTCAGCGAACTGCTCATGCTCGACCCCAAGCGGCTGGAGGAACCCGAACGCGTCCTTGAATATCTTCGCACGATTCATACCGCTGCGCAGGACGCTGCCAACGTCGTCAGCCGCCTGCGCGAGTTCTACCGCTTCCGCGACACTGCCGATGTTCTGCTTTCCGTTGACCTTAACGGGTTAGTGGAGCAAACCATCTTGCTGACACAGCCCAAGTGGAAAGACCAGGCGCAAGCCAGCGGCAGAACTATCGCCATCCAGACCGACTTACAACCCGTGCCGCTCATCGCCGCCAACGAGAGCGAACTGCGTGAGGCGCTGATCAACCTCATTTTCAACGCGGTGGATGCGATGCCGAACGGCGGAGAGATTGTGCTGCGGACGCGGATGGAGGAAGTGGGGAAATTAGGAAATTGGGGAACGGGGAAATTGGGAAATTGGGGAATTGAAGAGTCAAAAACCGACTCAATTTCCCAATCTCCCCGTTTCCCCATTTCCCCATTGCCCCATTTCCCCATTTACTCTTACGTTGTTTTAGAAATCAGCGATACCGGCGTGGGCATGACCGAGGAGGTGCGCCGTCGCTGTCTGGAACCGTTCTTTTCCACCAAAGGCGAACGCGGGTCAGGGCTGGGGCTGGCGGTGGTCTATGGTATCGTGCAGCGGCACAATGGCACCATTGAGATTGACAGCGCACCCGGCGAAGGCACGACGGTGCGCCTCCGCCTCCCCGCCCAAGGGAGGCCGATACAACAGGACAGACCGCCGATGACAGAAAGGGTGTCGCGCCCCCTGCGCGTGTTGGTCGTAGATGACGAACCCCGCGTGCGCGAGGTCATCGTCGAATACCTGCAGCGCGACGGACACATCGTCGTAACCGCCGCCAACGGTCGCGAGGGCTTAGAAAAGTTCCAAAATGGTCAGTTCGACCTTGTCATCACTGACCGCGCTATGACTGCGATGAGTGGCGACCAACTGGCACTGGCGCTCAAACAGTTCGATGCCTCCGTGCCGGTGATTCTCCTGACCGGATTCGGTGAGTTTATGGGTGCTGCGGGCGAACACCCTCCTGGAGTCGACGTCGTTGCCAGCAAACCCATCGGGCTGACCGCGCTACGCGAAGCGATGGCGAAGGCGATGCGCGACGCTCCAGGAGGGCGCCGCTCCAGCGGAGCCCACGGTTCGGCAGGAGCCTCACCCTCCTAAGAGGGTGCCGCTCCAGGGGAGCCGAACGTTAGACAGGATGGAGAGGATGAGCGATGAAGGCGCTACCCACTGTATCCTCTCCATCTCGTCTGCAATTCCTCCAAACGCGATGAAAGTTTACTCCGGCGAACACCTCCGCTGCGTCGCCCTGCCGCTGGGTGGCATCGGGACGGGAACGATTTCGATCTGTGGGGACGGGAGTTTAAGGCAGTGGGAAATTGTCAATCAGGTCAACCATCAGGGCTACGTGCCGCAGAGTTTTTTCGCGGTGCGGGTGCAGCCGCCGCGCGGGCGGGCAGTCGCTAAGGTGCTGCAAATGCCGCCGCTACCCCCTCTCTCCTCTCCCCCTTGTCAAGGGGGAGAGGGAGGGGGTGCTGCGTCGGTCAGCGACCACCTCGTTCCCGACGAGTTGAGAGAACTGATGGACGACCTGCCCGGCGTGGAGGCAGTGGAGTTTGTCGGCGAATATCCCATTGCGCAACTGACTTACAAGGACGATGCGCTGCCCGTTGCAGTGAAGTGCGAGTGCTTCTCGCCCTTCGTGCCACTGAACGAGAAGGACAGCGGCTTGCCCGCGATAGTGTTTATCTTCTCCGCTCACAACCCGACGGAGCAAACTCTCAGTGTCTCCTTCCTTGCCACGCTGCAGAACTTCGTCGGCTGGGATAACGTGAGCCTCATCCGCGAAAACGAGAACTTCGGCTACGGCGGCAACCGCAACACTGTGCTGTCCTTGAACGGTTGGACCGCGATCGAGATGCGCAACGACCGCCTGCCGCATGACGCGCCGACGTATGGCACGGTCTGTCTGGCAACGCTCAACGCGGGCGCGACGTTCATCGCGGAGTGGGAGGAACTCGAATCGCTCTGGGACGACTTCGTCCACGACGGACGCCTGAGCGACGCCGCCTCAGGTCAACCCAGCCCGACGTGGGAAACGTGGAACGGTGCGCTCTGCGTCCCCCTCACCGTCGAACCTCACACGACACAGGACGCCAAGTTCTTGCTGTGTTGGCATTTCCCCAACCGCTACGTCAACTGGACGCAGCCCGGTGGCATCATCAAAGACCAGAAGAGCAAGTTCTACTTGGGCAACGCCTACAACAACCACTTCGGCAGCGCGCTGGCGGTGGCGGAATATGTGCGGGATCACTTTGACCGCTTGGTCGGCGATACCCGAAAATTCCGCGAGACGTTCTACGACAGCACGCTGCCCTCTCCGCTGCTGGACGCGGTCACTTCGCAAGCGTCCATCATCCGCACGCCGACGGGGATGTGGGTTGAGGACGGAACGTTCCACGCCTTTGAGGGCTGCCACGGCGCCAGCACTGGTGGTGCAGACCGCGTGGGCGGCTGCTGCCCGCTCAACTGCACGCACGTCTGGAACTATGAAATGAGCCTTGCTGCGCTGTTCCCGGCGTTGGAACGCACCATGCGGCGCACTGACCTCCTCGTGCAGATGCGCGAGGACGGCTCGATTCCACACCGCACGATTGTGCCTGAATACCTGCCGCGCCTGTGGGGCGACATCGGCGGACCGCGCCACCACGCCCTCGACGGGATGCTTGGCGCCGTTTTGAAAACATATCGAGAGTTCCGTAAGTGCGGCGATGTCGCATGGCTCGCAAACCTTGCGCCGTCGTTGCGCAAGTTGATGGATTACATCATGCGCACGTTCGACGCGCAGGGCGACGGCGTGATTCGCGGCGAGCAGCCCAACACCTACGACATCCATACCTACGGCAGCAACACCTTTATCGGCACGCTCTACCTCGCCGCGTTGCGGGCGATGGAAGAGATGGCGAAGATAGTCGCCCGTGACGGCGCCGCGGACCCCAACGTTTACCGCGAACGTTTCGAGCAGGGGAGGGTGAACTACGACCGACTCTGTTGGAACGGCGAGTATTTCATTAACAACTTCGACGCGCCCGGCGAACCGCCCGAAACGTACAACCAGCGCAACTGTTGGGGCCCAGGCTGTCATGCTGACCAACTGCTTGGGCAGTGGTGGGCGCACGAGTTGGACTTGGGCTACCTGCTGCCCGAAGCGCACGTGAAGAGCGCGCTACAAGCCATCATGCGCTACAACTTCCGTGAGAACTTCATCGGCTTCAAACAGGACCCGCGCCAGTTCGCCAGCGAACACGATAGGGGCTTGCTGATTTGCACTTGGCCGCACGGCGGGCGACCGGAGTCGCCCATTCTGTATTGTGACGAGGTGTGGACGGGGATCGAATATGAAGTCGCCGCGCTGCTGCTCTGGGAGGGCTTCGTGGAGGACGCGCTGAAAATCGTCCAAGCCGTGCGCGACCGCTACGATGGGCGCGAGCGCAACCCGTGGAACGAGGTCGAGTGCGGCGACCATTACGCCCGCGCCATGAGCAGTTGGACTCTGCTCACGGCGGCGAGCGGTTTCCGCTATAACGCTCACGCCGCATCCATAGCGTTTGCCCCCCGCCTTGTAGCGCAAAACGAGTTCAAATCCTTCTTCATCGCTGCCGACGGCTGGGGCACGTTCGCGCAGCGCACGACAACGCGACAGCAGACAGCCACATTGGAGGTCAAGCACGGCACGCTTACGCTCAAGCAACTCACCTTACAGCGCGCGCGCAAATCGCGGCAGGCGACGGAAGTCGCCGCGACGGTGGCAGGGAGGAAGACAGCCGTGAAAGTCAAGGTTGAAGGAAACGACGTGACGATTGAGTTCCGTCGTCCAGTGACGGCGAGAGAGGGGGAGAGGATCGACGTAAGTATGTGACTAAACTTTCGCGTTTTGCCCTTTCCTTCGAAAGTGCCTGTCGTTGCGAGCGCAGCGAAGCAATCCCCTGCGGCGGAGAGGGCTTCGCTCCCCTCGCCATGACAGGCATTTTCGAAGGGAAGGGCAAAACACAAAACTTTAGTGACCAAAAGAGGGCTTC
>JANWYM010000849.1 GCA_025055355.1 Abditibacteriales bacterium | reverse complement strand
AGATAGCGCGACTTGATACCATCAGCGTAGTTCATGGTGATTTGGGTGTCCGTGCGCACCATGAGCACGAAGCCCCACGTCAGAATCGCCAGCGTCGCTAAAATCCAGATGGTCGAAATCAATGCCAAGCCGCGTCGTTTCATCGTCCGGCGCCTCCTCCCGTCGGCGAACCCCCCGTTCCGCCGCTGGTCGGGGGAGGCGTTTGGTCGGGGTTCATGGCTTGCTGCTCCGATTCTTCAATCGCCGCCAAAATATCTTCAGGCGCCTCGCCGCCCATAGGCAGCGACGTGACGCTGCTGAGATACAGCAGTTCGCCCGGGCTGCCCACACGCTCCACACCAATCGTAATCATCACCGCTGTCGGGAAGTAAGTCGGCTCGCTCCACGCGTCCACCCACTCTTTCATGAACGGGTCGAAGTAGCGCAGGTTGAGGCTGCGCACCTTGTCGGAAAGGAGCGTCACCTCCAATGCAGCCTCCTCCGCTGCCAAGCCGGGCAAGCGGTCCACCACGCGCAATAGCCCTTCCCGACCTGTGTCCGCGTCCGTGCCGATGTAATAACTGACCGCCACAATGTCAAAGCGCGGCGACATTTGCGCTTCTTCACCCCTCGAGGGGATGCGAGACCGCCGCCGCGCCCCCACCGCGCCGCCGGACTGCAGCAGCATGGAAATATCGTCCGTGGACACGGCGACGAAACTGACGCTGTCCAGAGCGTAGCCCGTGCTGCGGTCGGCGGCGTCCACGCCGATAAAAACTTGCTCCTGCACTTCGTCCTCCGATAGCGCGGCGGGCGCTGTCGAAGTGGAACCACCGACGGGGGGCAGCATCGCCAGATAAGGGTAAAAGTTGTGAACGGTCTTCGTGATTTCGTTAAGCGCAATCCGCGCGGTCTGGTAGGTGTCCGATAAGTCCTGCGTGCGGCGCGTCGCATCGCTGACAGCACGAAAGCTGTTCGCCACCGCTAAAATGACGATGGCGAAAATCGTGATGGCGACGAGGACTTCAATCAGGGTGAAGCCGGCATGCGTCTTATATGGTATGTTGCGTCTTCCCGCCTTAATCATAGGAACCGCTGCTCACTCTGGTCACTGGTCACTGGTTACTGGTCACTGGCTACTGTCCTACTGTCCTCCATCTCTTCCAGGGGCGTGACTTGCATGTTTTCGGAGACGCAGGTTTCCAGCGTCACGGACTGCTGGCGGTTGCCGCGCTGCCAAAAGACAAAGACAGTGATTTTTTTCAGCCCCGCGATGTCAGTTTCCTCCGCCACTGCCCGCCACGAAAACTCCGGCGCCTCGTCGCCAAAATCACCCCGGGACTCGGCAGGCAGGTCAGCGATGTGACTCGCCAACTCCTCCATCTTCATCTGCGCCAACGTCGTTGCCGTCGTCACGTCACGGATCTGCGCGGTCGCCGCCATACCTTGGGACACCGCCCGCATCAATCCGACGATGCCCAACGCCAGAATCACCAGCGCGACCATCAACTCCAGCAGCGTGAAACCAGATTGTCGGGGACGATGGGAGGTTAACACGTTAGCACGTTAGAACGTTGGCAGGTTGGCAGGTTAGCACGTTAGAACGTTGGAACGTTCAACCAGCCAACCTGCCAACGGTCTAACGGGCTAACCAGCCCACGCGCTATTAACGTATCTCATTGGGTGGCCACATCT
>JANWYM010000848.1 GCA_025055355.1 Abditibacteriales bacterium | reverse complement strand
ACTGCGGAATGATGTGCATGCAGTTGATTCAACAGTAAGTCCAGAAGTCGAGGATGACGACCTTGCCGCGCAGGTCCTGAAGGCGGATGGGTTTGTCGGTGTTGAGCCAATCCAGCCCCTGCGGGAACTCCGGCGCGTTGACCGTTCCGACCAGGTCTCGGCTCACATTGGCACCTCCTTTTCTCTGGGCAAAAGACGGCTGCTTACTGCACGAGGCGGCGAGCAGCAACGCCACGATGAGCAGCGAGAAATGACAAGACCTCAAACGCCCTGGATGTGATGGCATGTTCACCATTTTTCCTCCTATCGTTTCCTGCTGTCTCCCATTTAGGACTTACGCCCCGACGCCCACAAAGGGATAGACGATCGCGGTTTTGCCCTCCCGTATCGGTAGGCTCTCGCCTTGTGCGCGTCTCTCCTGCCCTTTTACCATAGCCGGAGGGGCGGCGCGTCTCTGCCAGCCCTCCCGCTATGGGTTGAAGGGCAGGGGGAGACCCCCGCCCCTACAATCGTCATCGGCTCGCCTGTAAGTTCTGGCTGTCGCGCGTGAACCAAATAAAGGCAATGCACATCTCGTCCGTTGTCTGCTCCCCCCAGCGCACGACCTTGGGCGGGTTGTTGGGATTGCGTGGGTTCTTAGGGGAGTTGTCGTAGTAGGACGTGACATTGATGCGCGTGCCTCGGGGCAAGGGGATGGGGTTTTTGAACCAGTAAGTATCCTGCCAGTTGAAGTCCCAGTCCTTGATCCACACCAGCGGTTGTTCTTTGCCGTTGGGCAGCGTGGCAGTGACCTTCATCTCGCGCCCGATGAGGTGCATGTGCGGCATGACGGCAAGGGCGTGGACGTCGGTGAAAAAACCGCCGAACGCTTTGACTTCGTGCCGCTCCGCGCCGGGCGGAATTTGCAGGAAGAAGTTGGCGACGGGCAGGATGTCCACCCGCTTTTTGACGGGCGATTTCGCAAAGTAAACGCCGATGGCGGTGCGGTCGGTTTCGGGCTTGCCCGACTTGTGATAGTGAACTTGCGCCACGATCGCCGCGCCCTTCGGCAGAACGATGCCCGTGCCTTCTGGGAGGTGGCGCGGAATGTTGCCCGGCGCCCAACCGCCCAAACCGCCCGAGGGGATGAACCCCGGTCCGCCGAACCCGGTGTAACCGGGCTGTCCGTCCTTGTCCGTGAGTTGTTTGGCGCGACCCGACGTATCGAGGAACGCGATGACGTGATGCACGACGCGGCGGTTGCCCGGGCGCACGTCAATCGCGGTCACGTATCTGTCCTCGTTGTAATTCGTCGGGAAAACGAAGTAACGGTAAACATCGCGCCCGGTCGCGTCGAGGTGGAACTCCCTCTCCGGCATCAGCACCAAGTCGGGTGGCCCCAGCGTCCAGCCCTCCGTCCATTGCGCGGGGGGCGGCGCGTCTCGGATGTCACCTTCAGGCGCGCCCTCATCCGCCCACGCAGCAAGGGTTTCAATCTCTTTGTCCGTCAAACGACGTTCGCCCACGTAATCCACGCCCGCGATCGGTTCTGCCTTCCACGGTGGCATGACGCGCCGCTGCGTGTAGTCTTTAATGAGCGGCGCCCACACCCGCGCCTCCTCGTAGGTCATCAGCGAGAACGGTCCGATTTCCCCAGGGCGATGGCAGGACTGACAGTTTTTCTGAAGGATCGGCAGCAC
>JANWYM010000847.1 GCA_025055355.1 Abditibacteriales bacterium | reverse complement strand
CTGCATAATGCACCCAACCAATTGTGATTTACTGAAAAGTTGATTTCCTAATTTCCCAATTTCCCAGTTTCCCAATTTCCCAATTTCCTGACGTGCTGTTCCAACTTCGCATCGGGGCGCACGTCGAGAGCGCGGCGGTAGTAGAGGATTGCAGAGGGAATCGCGCCGTAGCGCTCGTGCAGGCGCGCTGCGCGTAGGAGCAAGTTGACATCACGCGGGGCGCGGCGCAGGCGGAGTTCCAGGTGGCTGGCTTCGCGGCGGTAGTCGGTGAAACGCTGAAAAGCGACGAAGTGTCTTTGCGCTTCTTCGCGCTGTCCCAACAGCGTGTAAGCGCGTCCCAAACCGTCATGGGCTTCGCCGTAACCGGGGTCAAGTTCCAGACAGGTTTTTAATTGTTCAATCGCATCCGTCATGCGCCCTTGGCGCAAATACAACATGCCGAGATGGTAGCGCGGGTCGGGTTCTTGGGGCGCGGCATCAATCGCGCGTTGAAGGAGGCTGGCGGCTTCAGTCCGCTCCGTGACCGTCGCGGCGCGGGCGGCTAACTGGGCACCCAATATCCCCAGTGGGCGCGGCGCGCGCGGCGCGAGGCGCAAGGCGCGGCGCAATATCGTTTCGGCTTGCTTGAACCGCCCAAAGCGCGCCAGCGCTTCGCCATAATCGGTGAGAGCATCCACATCATCGGGGGCGAGGCGCAGAGCGCGCTCAAAGGCGCGGAACGCTTCATCCGCCTGCTTCTCAGCGGCGCAAGCGCGCCCCAACGCTTGCCACGCTTCTGGTAGATGCCGCCCGAACTCGACAGCGCGGCGGGCGGTGCGCAGGGCATCGGCGAAGCGCCCATGTTTGAGTTGCAGATGCGCCTGTTGTGCCAGCACCTCGGGGGAGTTGGGGGCGCGGACGGAGGCGCTTCGCAGCAGTTCTGCCGCCGCTGCATCGTCGTTCGCGTCCATGTTCGCAGCCGCCATCGCCGCCATGTAAACGGGGTCGAGGCGACGCATTTCGTAGGCTTTGAAGATGGCTTCAAATGCGGCGGTTTTGTCGCCCATCCGCCGCAGCCGCCAGCCGAGCAGGAGGTGTATTTCTGGGTCGTGCGCTCGCCGCGCCGCTTCCTGACGCAGGCGGGCGAGGCTCATGCGTTCCCAACGTTGGCGGCGGGCTTGAGGGGAGAGAGCGACTAAAGTCGCTCCTCCCGCGATGAGAGCAAGGCACACAACTGCCCACACCCATCGTCGTTTGACGCCTGAGCGATAAGGATGGAGAACCGAATGAATGGACTTCGCACCCGGCACGTTGCCCCTCCGATGCGGAACGGCACAGCGTCCGTCCCCTCCTGCCCACTCATTCACCGCGTTCTGCGGTTTTCCTTGTGCTGGGTGCTCGTGTTCTCTCTCGCGCCGACTGGCTGCTCCCCGCGCTCGCAAGCCGTCCTACCGCGATTCCGCGACGTGACAAAAGAGGCAGGTATTCGCTTCAAGCACACCAGCGGCGCAGCGGGTAAAAAATACTTCGTCGAGACCATGGGCGCAGGTGGCGCGTTCCTGGACTACGACAACGATGGCTGGCTGGACATTCTGCTGCTGAACGGCAGGTGGTTACACGTTGGCACGTCAGCACGTCAGCACGTTGGCACGTTAGCACGTTGGCACGTTAGCACGTTGGCACGTTGGCAGGTTGGAACGTTAGC
>JANWYM010000846.1 GCA_025055355.1 Abditibacteriales bacterium | reverse complement strand
AAAACACCTTTCTGTGCCCCCTCACGAATCGTTCGCGTTAAGGTTTCCTGCGGGTCTCTCACCATCGGTTGTCCTGGAACGCCCGTCAGCAGCGTCTCGACTTGCTGCACAGGGAGTTCGCCTCGCTGTTCCAAATCGCCGTGCAAAGTCTCCATCAGAAACTCCGGAGCGATGCTCTCCAACACGACGCCCTCTTGCTTCAACACCGCCTCAACGAATTGTGTCAAGGTCCTCGCCTTGAAGGATTCGGGAGATTGCCGCAGCGGAACTTCTTCTATGCCGTCATGGCTGGGACGATACAGCCGAGCATAACTCCTGAGCAGCAATGCCTCCAACTCCGTCTCCTTGTCTTTCAATTGCCCTTTGACCTGCTCTTTGTCCTCGCTGTCCAGCTCCCTGAACGAGGCGGAGTGACTGACGCTTTGAAGCGCCAACCATCGCTTGAGGGCGCTTTGGATCGCTCCAACGGAATCCTGTCGGGCAGCCAGGAAGACCAGCATGTTTTTATGTCTGCGAATGGACCCGCCTGCGTATTGTGCCGCTTGGTTCATCCATGCCCGTTCGTCTGTGACTTCAGGACTGAGCACCACGAGCGTCGGACGCGGATGGTCCGGCACGGCGCTCGGCTCTACGGGAGCGACGACAGCCTGGAACGCACCCTCACCTTTGCCAACGACTTTTTGGAGCCAACGGTTGAACTCCTCCGCCAGCCGCCCTTCATCGCGGGCGATCTCTTCTTCATAGTCCAAGATGACCTTGTTGAGGTTGGGTCGGGCGCTGAAATAATAGCGGCGGTCACGGTAACGAAGATACCACAGCCCGTCCCGCAGCCGCCCTAACACTTCCGAGACCATCGCCGGGTTGATGTCGGGACGGAGCAATGCGGTGCGAATCTCTTCCTCCGTCGCCCCGATGTCGCGGGCACCTGCGGACACGCTGTAAAGCAAAGCGCACGTGGCAGCCCCCTTGCCCAATTGCTCCCGTGCGTAATCACCGCTCAATTCGCGCTCTATCTCGTTGGCTTTTTGCAAGACATCACCTGTGATGATGGTGTCAAACCCGCCATCCAGCAGACGGACGATTTCACCCCGGACGTGACGGTCGGAAAGCTCAAGGTGATGGGGCTGAATGAGGAAGGCTGAACCCGAACGTTGCTGCCACAATCGGCGCAGCACCAAAGCCAGAAGTCGCAAAGCGCCCCGCGTGCGCTGAAATTGCGGGTGCGGTCCCCACCGCTCGTAGAGCAGGTCAATGAGGGCAGGATGGAAGGGATAAGCGGCAAGCATCCGCTGTTTGTAGTCAGGCGAGCGCAACTGCTCCGGGAAAAAGCGGGCATATTCGCCGTAGTAATCTTGCAAAGCCTCCACCGCCTTTTTATGTTCCCGCTCGTTGCCGAGACTGCGGAACAATCGCCGGCGCAGAACGCCGAACACCTCGTCCTGCGTCACCGGCGTCTCCACCAGTTCCATTCGTCCCAGCACTTTTCTGGCGTGTTGAAAGAGTCGCTCGGCAGACTCGCGGTCTTCGGCGGAGACTTCGAGCGAGGAGGCAGGCAAAGCCGCAACCAGCACGCCGCCAGGACAGGCGCTCACCGACGCCGTCAATGCACCCAAGAAGGTGCCCGTTTGCTCCATCAGGTTGCTGTCCCCAACCTTGACGGCGCGCGCCTTGACCAGATACTCCAGCA
>JANWYM010000845.1 GCA_025055355.1 Abditibacteriales bacterium | reverse complement strand
GACTGGCCTCCGCAGCGATGGCTTGGAAGAGCGACTCCGCCTCCTGATACTCGCCCCGAAAAGTCAAGCAGCGCGCCAACTCCAGCTGCGCTTGCTGATGTTGCGTCGCGTCTTTCGCCCTCTGGAACGATAACGACGCAACGCGCAGGCGATACGAACACTCCGCCCACAGCCCGTGACGAATCAAAAACTGGGCGAGCGCCAGCCCGTAGCCGCCCGCCACCGGCCATTCGCCCGCCCGCTCAGCCCAATCCATCCCGGCGCGCAGGTTGAGCAGGTCGGTGGACATTTCCTGCATCGCCGCCACTTGCTGGGGTCCCGACAGCAAGGCGTCGCGCTCCTGCGCGTATCGCAAAAAGTAGAGCGCGTGTCGCCGCTTTGTCGTCCAAGCCCGCTCGCCCAGACTGCGCCGCGCGAACTCTCGAATGGGCGCCAGTAGTTGGTAACGCGCCCGCCCCAACACCTCGATGCGCTGAAGCATCGCCTTCCGCTCCAGACTTTCAATCAGTTGCGGCGCGTCATCCTCAGCGCAGACGGCGGTGGCTTGCTCGACGAAAAAGCCTCCCGCAAAGACGCTGAGTTGATGCAGGATGTTCTGCTCGCGTGGGGTGAGTAGGTCGCACGACCAGGCAATCATTTCCTCCAGCGAGGCAGTCGGGCTGTCGGGCGGCGCGGCGCGGCGCTTCAGGTGGTTCAGAATGTCTTGAGGCGACATCTCGCGCACCCGCGCCGCTGCCAATTCGATCCCCAACGGCATCCCCCGCGCGTGTTCACAGATGGCGACCGCTGCCAGCAGGTCGGGTTCGTCGAAGCGGTAATCGGGCTGGAAAGTGCGCACGTGCGCCGCGAACAGTTGCAGGCTTTCAGCGGAAAGCCAATGGTCTATGGCATCCGACGAAACGCCCGAACTTGTTCGGGGCAACTGCAACGGAGGAAGTGGAATCGTGCGTTCGCCGCGCGCGCCGAACGCGCCATCCGTCATCGCCAGACATACGCAATCTGAGGTGCGGCGGGTCAACTCCGCCACCACTTGCGCGGCGGGCGACGCGGCAGGCACGTCGTCCACCACGAGCAGCGCGCGCTTGCCGCGCAGGAACTCGACCAACTGCTCCAGCGGCGGGGCTTTGGGCTCGAGATGCAGCCGCACGGCGCGGGCGATTTCCGCCGCAGTGACGGTGGCATCGGCGGTGCCGTTGACGGCAACATACCACACCCCATCGGGAAAGAGCGGGGACTGCTCCACCGCTGTTTCCAGCGTCAGGCGCGTTTTGCCCGTGCCCGGCGGCGCGGTGAGCGTGAGCAGCGGCACCTGTCCCGACGTGAGGGTTGCCGTCAACGTGGCGCCCAGTTCCTCGCGTCCGACAAACGGTGTCGCCCACAGCGGTATCGCCGCCAGCAGAGGTGCTATCTCGCGGCGAATGACGCCGCGCAACTCCGCGATGTCGGCGCGACACACCGCACACCGACTCTCGTGCGCCGCCACGTGCAGGGCGTCCTCCAGCGCGAGAGCGTCCTCCGCGTAGGCGGCGAGGGTCTCGACATCAGGGCATCCCATGACACGACGAAACTCGTCCAGCCCCACGACCTCCGCAAGGAGAGCAGGAGACGTTTCGCCCCCATGCTCCCGCAAGAAAGCATAAGCCGCCGCCACCGCTCGCTCTACGTCCACCTCTGAGAGGAGAGACCTCC
>JANWYM010000844.1 GCA_025055355.1 Abditibacteriales bacterium | reverse complement strand
TTGTTGCCATAACCATCAGGCTTTTCTCGTCGCTGAATGCCGAAAAGAACTCCCCTCCCCTTGGGGGAGGGGTCGGGGGAGGGGAAAAAGGTATTAGCGACGGCGTAACTTTTGAAGGGGTTTTGCAACGCACTCTCAGGGCGGTTGACCCTGAACCGTCAGCCGTGCCGCCTCAACCGCACCCCACGCCGCTCGACAGCCGCGCGCACCGAAGGATCGCACAGGGCGCGCAACTCCACCTCCCGCTGCCAACTGTAACGGCTGCGCTGCAACGGTTCATCAAGGTATCCCGGATGGCAGACGAGCTCGGTCGTTCCCTCTGACAGCAATTCTATGGCTTCCTTCAACCGCTCCGTCGTCCAATACGGTTCTTCCCCCACGTCACCTATGACGGCATCGCATAGCAAGCCCCCCCGCTTCCTCGCTTGCTGACGCTGCACGCTTGCGCGCACGCGCAGCGGCAGGGCGCGTGCAATAGCGAAGTCCAGCACAACGGGAAAAATGTCGGGGTGTGCTTCGATGCGACGGTGATGGATATCAAGGTGCGTGGGCAATTGCCCTAACTTCGCTGTAAACAGATCGAACTGCGCAGCCAGTTCGCGTTGCACGTGCGCGGGGTTCACGCGCCGGGCGTTCAGTGCGTCGGGGTCAAAAAAAGTGCCTGCCCTATTGACCAGCGTGTTGACCGCCTCCGCTGGTGCGGTCGGTCTCCCATGCGTGAGGTTGAAGTGCAGACCGACGCCGAGTGGCGGGCAGCCCCTCAATGCCGCGACGACTTCCTCCAGCCACGGCACGTTGACCATCAAACTCGCGCTGGTCAGGATGCCCTTGCAGTGGGCTTCCACAATGCCCGCCGTGACGCCCGGCGTCATCCCCAAATCATCGGCGTTGACGATAAGGTTGGACGGCATGAGTTTGGACAGGGTTGACAGGATGGACATGATTTTTCCCGGTCAATCCCGTTCATCCTGTCTAAAGTTTCCGTCCCTCGATGAGGAAGCGTTTGAAGAGAGGTTTGCCATCACGCCAGAGGATGGTGTTTTCAGTGTCGAGCGATTGCAGCCGCTCGATGCGCGCGGTGGCGACAACGGAGGAGGTTTCGCGTTCGGCGAGGAGGCGCGGCATCAAGCCGACAGCCCGCAAGCGTTGCAGCGATTTCTCGACGCCCAAAAAGCCGAACTGCACGAACAGCAAGCGCCCGTTGGGATTGAGATGATCGGGGGCTTCGGCAATTAGGGCGTCCAGCACGCGGCGTCCATCCGCGCCGCCTTCGTAACGTGGGTTCTCCTCGTCTGCGAGCGACGGCATTTGCGGCGGGGTGGACACGATGAGGTCGAACGCCCGCCCGCGCACGGGTTCAAACAGACTGCCCCGCAAAAACGTCACGCGCCCAGCGACGCCGTTGCGTTCAGCGTTGCGCCGAGCGCACTCCACGCATGCAGGCAATACGTCGACCGCCCACACGTGCTCTGCGGTCTTCGCGGCGATTACAGCGTAAAATCCGCAGCCCGTCCCCACGTCGAGCACCGTTTCGTGCGGTCGGACGACAAGGGCTTCCGCCAGCAGGCGTGAGCCTTCGGAGGGAAGCGGCACGCCGTCGGGGATGTGAAAAATCGCGCCACGAAATGCCACAGTGTGGACGGACACGACCATGCCGTTTATCCGCTGTTTCCGGCGCGGCGGAGAAAGGCAGG
>JANWYM010000843.1 GCA_025055355.1 Abditibacteriales bacterium | reverse complement strand
AGTTCCCGATACCGCTCGGCGGCTTTGTGCAGGTCGAGGTTGGCTACGTCGGTCGCGCCCGCCGCCGGTGCAGCGATGCGCGTCCCGCCGATTTGGGCGACGAGGTCCATGGCGCGCCGGGCGACCTCAAAGCCCTTGGCGCGGCGTGCGTCGTCATCCACAATCCACTCCGGAAACCCAATGGCGCTTTCTACGGTCAAGCCCAGGTCCTTGATGCGCTGCGCCAAATCCTTGAGCGACCCGCCTGCGCGGACGTAATCCTCAATCTCCCGCATCCACGGCTCAATCCCGTGGTAACCCGCCTGCGCCGCGATTTCGATTTCCTGCACGAGGGACAACTTCTGCCCACGAATGGTGCTGGTGTTCAAACAGTAGCGGAACGGCTCTGATTTTGGACGTCCTTCTGCGGCTGCCATCGGCATCAATCCTCCTGTCAAGACAATTGCGCCCGCCCCTACAAGCATCTGGCGTCGGGACAAATTGACATTCATCAGACAGGTTTAATCTCCCGCGGATAACACTAACGCGGATAACGGCTTGATGGGAAATTCTCATTTCCCATCCGTGGTAGTGTTATCCGTGGGACATTACTTCCTCAACGAAAACGCTCTGATTTGCAGGGCTTTTGTGCCGAAGTTGACGAGCAAGCCGGTTTGGCAGTCCAGATGCTTGATGTAAGCGCGAGTCACAGCGATGTCGGAGTCGTGAAAGGACTCCTGCAAAGCGCGAACGAGTAGAACAATCTGCTTGTTAATGACGAAACAATCCAGAGGCTCTGTCGGCAGTAAACGGTCAGCATACCGCAACGTCACAGTCGGCTTACCTTCAATGAGTAGCCCTCGGGCATCGAATTCAATGCGCAGCAACGACTGATAAGTAGTTGTCGTGTAGCCCAACCCGTGTTGCTGGTGAACAGAACGGATGCCTGCTCTCACAGCAGTCATCGCGTTGCGCAGTTCCCCCTCTCGCAGCGGTTTTATCTCGTCGTAGTCCTCCTCAACGTCTGTGGGCAACGGCTTCCACACCACGCGCCGATACTTAAGTCTTTCCAGTCCAAAGTTCAACAGAAGCCCCACCCGCTTCCGCCAGAACTTGAGATACACGAGATTTTGGGTCAGGTGTGCCGGCGAAAAAGGAGACGGAAGGGCTTTGAGTTCCGAGATGACCGCTTCATCCACAATCAAATCCGGTTGGAAGCGGTCGGCTTCTCGTCCACGATGTTCCAGGATACCCATGGGCTTGAACTGCGTTCGGCACCCCGCCCGTCGCAATGCCTCGTCCAGCGCAACATGATAAGTTTCTTCGCTCTGCCCCGGTCCGATGTCATTGTGCACGCGAAACGCCTCGCGCAAAATCACGCCCGTTATCTCGCTCTCTTCGCCCACGAATCGTCGCATCTGAATCCGAATCTCCCACGGATAACACTAACGCGGATAACAGCTTGAGGAAGAAATTCTAATTCCTCATCCGTGGTAGTGCCATCCGCGGGACATCCTCCTCAATACCTCGGCATGGTCGGCTCCACCTCCCGCGCCCAGGCGCTGATGCCACCGCGCAGATTGCGGACTTTGGTAAAGCCGATTTGCTGGAGGAACTGCACTGCATACGCACTGCGCTGTCCAGCCTTGCAGTAGGCGATGATGTCGTCCGCGCTGTCGAGTTCGTTGAGGCGTTGCGGGAGTTGGCTGAGCGGGATG
>JANWYM010000842.1 GCA_025055355.1 Abditibacteriales bacterium | reverse complement strand
AGGTTTGCTGATGGCAGGAATGAGGCGTGAAACGTAAGGCGTCAAGCGCGAATCCATCGCGCCAGTTCACATCTCGCATTTCACGTTTCATGCCTCATGCTTCACGCATGACGACCTTCGCACGACACCTATGGACGAGCATCCGAACCCCGCTGCTGACGGTGCTGACAGCCCTCGCGTTCGGCGCCGTCCTCATCGGCGTCACCAGCGGCGGTCTACGCGTCGTCGGTCAAGCCTACGGCGGACTGTGGGAAGGCGCGCTGCTGAAGCCGCAGGGTTTGAGCGAATCGCTTGTCGCCACGGTGCCTTACATTTTCACCAGCCTCGCCGTCGCGTTGGCATTTCGGGCGGGACTGTTCAACATCGGGGCGGAGGGGCAGTTTCAAATCGGCGCGCTGTGCGCAGCATGGGCGGGCGTGGCGGTGATGGATCTGCCGCCGATGTTGCACCTGCCGTTGACGCTGCTGGCGGCGGCGGCGGGCGGCGCGCTGTGGGGGGGGATTCCCGGCGCGCTCAAAGTCAAAACGGGCGGGCATGAGGTCATCAACACGATGATGATGAACTACATCGCCTTCCGCCTCGTCGAGTTTCTCACCAGCGGACCGCTGAAAGACCCCGCCGCCAGCATGGTGCAGACAGCGCGGGTGTCACCCGCCGCCGAGTTGCCGCTGCTGCGCGCTTGGGGACTTCCACTCCCTCCGCACGACCGCTTGCACGCGGGATTGCTGCTTGCCGTGGCGATGGCGGTGGCGGTGTGGTGGTTACTGACAAAAACGACCATCGGGTTTGAACTCCGCACCGTCGGGCGTAACCCGGCGGCAGCGCAGTTCGGCGGCATGAGCCTCGGGCGCACCGTCATTTTGGCGATGGCGCTGTCGGGCGCGCTCGCGGGCGTCGGCGGCGCGGTGGAAGTCATCGGTGTTTCCACCTGTCGCTGTCTGCCCATGTCGTTCTCCAGCGGCTACGGCTTTGAAAGCATCGCCGTCGCCCTGCTGGCGCGCACCCATCCGCTGGGCATCCTTCCCGCGTCGTTTCTGTTCGGCGCCATGCGCAACGGCGCGGACCTGATGGAGATTCGCTCCGGTGTATCGAAGTCCATCATCGCCCTCATTCAAGCGATGGTCCTCCTGCTCGTCGCCGCGCCGAGCATCGTGCGCTGGTTGTATCGCCTGCGGGAGCGGGGGGATGCGTGGGAGGATTTGGGTGTGGGCGTCAACGTCCCCTACGTCCACAAGGGGATGGATTACCGTATATCGCGGACACTGCTGGCTCTGCTCATCGTCATCCTTATCGGCGTCGTCTGGCGCACCGGCGTCGGCAGTCAATCGGGGGGACAATTTCTGACGGAGACCGCCGCGCAGGCGCTGCGCTACGCCGTGCCGATTGCGCTGGCGGCGTTCTGCGGGCTGATGTGCGAGCGAGCGGGCGTCATCAACATCGGCATTGAAGGCATGATGCTCACCTCAGCGATGACAGCGGCAGCCGTCAACGTTTTTTCGTTCGCCGCGCTCCGCGCCGCAAGCGTGAGTGAGCATGACGCCGCGCAACTCAGCCGCACGCTGGGGTTGTTCTCTGCGCTCCTGGCGAGCGGCTTACTGGCTCTACTGCACGGCGGGGTTTCGATCTCGTTGAAAGCCGACCAAATTGTGAGCGGCACGGTGATCAACCTACTCGCGTTAGGCGTGACGGAGTTCTGCTACC
>JANWYM010000841.1 GCA_025055355.1 Abditibacteriales bacterium | reverse complement strand
AGCGGCTGACACAGGTGGAGAACCGCTTGGAGGAGATCGAGGGCGCTGTCGGGGAGGCGCGAGTCATCCTCTCGCGCTTCGCTCAGGAGACGGGGGCGCGTTTTGAAGTCATGACGCTGCGTGGGGAGCGGATGGACCAGCGGCTGACACAGGTGGAGAACCGCCTGGAGGGATTAGGGGAGCGCTTGGGACGCATCGAGGGCGCGGTGGGAGAAACGCAGGTGTCCCTCTCGCACCTCGCCCAACAGACCGAGTCGCAATTCAAAGAGGTGCGCGCTGAAGTTGCTCATCAGCGCGAAGTGATGGATGTCAACATCCGCCGTCTGGAGGAGCGTATGGATGCCCACCTCCGACGGATTGACAACGACCTTGGCGCGATTAAGGAGCGGCTGCAGATGGCGATTGACATCCATGAACGTCTGGCAGCGTTAGAGGCGCGGGTGGGGTAAGCATGGATCAACCGACCAACAACGACCTTTCTTTTGAGGAAGCCCTGCAACAACTCGAAGCCATCGTGGAGAAACTGGAAAGCGGCGAGGCGAGTCTGGAGGAGTCCCTTGCCCTGTTTGAGCGAGGCATGGGGCTGGCGAAGTTGTGCGAGGACAAACTTAACCGAGCAGCAACGAAGATTCAGGAACTGACGGTGAGCGCGGACGGCACGCTGACGGTGCGCGAGGCGTCATGGTTGGAGGAAAGCGATGATGGAACTGCGTGAGCGGCTGGGCGAGTGGCGCGCATTGGTGGAGCAGGCGTTAGAGCGTTACCTGCCGACAGAGGAGGACGAACCGACCGCGCTGCACCGCGCCATGCGCTACAGCGTGTTCGCGGGCGGGAAGCGCGTGCGCCCCGCGCTCCTGTTGGAGGCGTGCGCGGTGGCGGGCGGCAACCCGATGCAGGGGCTGCCGGCGGCGTGCGCGGTAGAACTGATTCACACCTACTCGCTCATCCACGACGACTTGCCGTGCATGGACGACGCCGACACGCGGCGGGGCAAGCCGACTTGCCACAAAGCGTTCGGCGAAGCCGTCGCGGTGCTGGCGGGTGACGCGCTGCTGACGCTCGCCTTTGAAATCCTCGCCGAGTTGCCTGCGAGCGGCGTGGACCCAACGATTGCCTTGCGGGTCACCCAAACCATCGCCCACGCCGTCGGTTCGCTGGGCATGGTGGGTGGGCAGACCCTTGACATTCTTTATGCGGCAGAGCAAAATGATGCTCTGACGCTGGAGCAACTTTACACGATGCACTCCCTCAAGACCGGGCGACTGATTCAAGCCGCCCTGGAAGCGGGTGGCTTGATTGCCGACGCACCGCTGGCAAAGCAGCGCGCCCTGCGGGAGTTCGGTCGTCACATCGGGCTGGCGTTTCAAGTCGCTGATGACCTGTTGGACGTGGAAGGGACGGAACAATCTTTAGGGAAAACCACCGGCGATGCGGCGAAGGGGAAATTGACTTTTCCGGCTGTTTTGGGCGTCGAAGCGTCGCGGGCGTTGGCGCAGCAAACCGCCGCAAAGGCGGTGGAACAACTTGCCGTCTTCGGCGACGAAGCCGACGCCCTGCGGCAGTTGGCGTGGTTCGTAGTCAATCGAAAGATGTAAACTGTCAACGGATTTCGGGAACGGATTAAGCGGATGAGTTGGTGGCAGAGGGTGCATTAGGCAAATTTTACAATTCTTGTAGGGGCGGTGCCTCCGTGCCAGCCCTGG
>JANWYM010000840.1 GCA_025055355.1 Abditibacteriales bacterium | reverse complement strand
TATTTTCAAAGGAGGAGTATCATGCCCACCGATTGGAGCGTCACCCACCATCACGTCGCTCTGCGCGTGCGCGACCTTAAGGCGAGCATCGAGTTTTACCGCGATGTTTTGGGACTGGAGTTGGTGCGGGCGGTGCCAGATGCGGACAACCCCACGATGGTTTGGTTTCCCGGCGTGCAGTTGATTCAGAAGACCGACGCCGATAGCGGCGAAGAGGGCTGGCGTTACGCGCACCTGGCGTTTCAGACGGTCAACTGCGCCCACGCCGTCGCCGAGCTGCAAGCGCGGGGGCTGAAGTTCCTGCCGCACGAAGAGGGGAAGCCGTGGTTTTTCTTCGACCCGGATGGCGTGTTGATTGAGTTGCTGCCATAGTTCAAGTGCGAGCGCATGGGAGTGTGAGCGTATGGGAGAGCACGGCGTTGGGCTTGTCCTTCGCGCTGCCAAAGTCTTCACGCCGCAGCGGGTAATTGATGATGGTGTTGTGCTTGTTGAAGGCAAAACGATTCGCGCGGTCGGGCGCAGCGACGAGGTGATGGTGCCACCGCAGACAACGGTGATGGATGTGCGCCCGCATATCGTCGCGCCGGGGTTCATTGACCTGCACGTTCACGGCGGCAACGGCAGCGATTTCATGGACGACACCGACGCGGATTTTGAGACCGTCACGCGCTTTCACGCGGCGGGCGGCACCACCGCGCTGCTGGCGACGACCTGCGCCGCGCCGATTGAGGATATTTGTCGCGTGCTGCGGCGCGTGCGCGATTGGCAGGCACGCCCCCCTGTCGGTTCAAAGGTCGTTGGCGCACACGTCGAAGGACCGTTCTTCAACCTGGAGATGCGCGGCTGCCATCTGCCCGAATATGTCATCAACCCTCAACCCTCAGCCCTCAACCCTCTTCTCGAACACGCCGACGCGATGCGTCACCTGACCATCGCCCCTGAGATTGACGGCGCGCTGGACGCGATTGAGCGACTGCGCAGCGCGGGCGTCAGCGTTGCCGCCGCGCACTCGGCGGCGACGTGCGAAGACGTGGACGCAGCGATGCGGCGCGGCTTGCATCACGTCACCCACCTTTACAACGCGATGAGCGTGTTCGT
Organism: Abditibacteriales bacterium; assembly: GCA_025055355.1. Lineage (GTDB taxonomy): Bacteria > Armatimonadota > Abditibacteriia > Abditibacteriales > JANWYM01 > JANWYM01. The sequence continues at coordinate 606 of JANWYM010000840.1, read as the reverse complement.
GCAGCGCGGACCGCGACGGCTGCCGGGCTTGGCGGAGACGGCGTTGGTGCGGGATGAACTGACGGTGGAGTTGATCGCCGACGGTTTTCATGTCCATCCGCTGCGGATGCAGTTAGCGGTGAAGATGAAAGGCATATCGCGGGTGTGTCTCGTCACTGACGCCATGCGCGGCGCGGGGATGCCTGACGGCATTTACGCCTTCGGTCCGCGAAGCGGCAAGCGAGCGTTCGTGCGCGACGGCATTGCCGTCATGCCCGAAGGCACCGGCTTCGCGTCCAGCACAATTCAGATGAACCGCGCCGTGCAGGTCATGGTCGAACAAGTCGGTGTCTCACTCGCCGACGCGCTGACGATGGCGAGCGCGATCCCCGCGCGCGTCATCGGCATTGACCACCGTAAAGGCGCGTTGCGCGCAGGGATGGACGCGGACATCGTGGTGTTAGACGAGCAATCGCAGGTGCGGCTGACGATGGTTGAGGGTGAAGTTGTGTATCGGGTGGAATCGCCCTGATCGGCGTGCGTCTCTGAACCCACCGACACACCTGACCGTAGGTCTCCCATGATTAAGACCTACGCTTGAAATGAAAATCGTCCTCGTCCTCGTCG
>JANWYM010000083.1 GCA_025055355.1 Abditibacteriales bacterium | reverse complement strand
TCGCCGCGATGTTTTGGTGGGGGCGGTATTTGAGTTTGGTGAAGGTGACGGTGCAGGCATTCGTGGGTGATAAGAAAGTGGATGCCGACATTGTGCTGCCCAGCGGCGAGAAGGTGAAAACGCCCGGTCCGGTGCGCGGACGGGATGGACAGAAGTATATTGTCCAGTATAAAGACTATGAGCCACGAACCTTAAGGTTCACAAGGGGCAAGAGTTTTGAGGAGGTGCGATTCCCGCCGAAAGAGATCGCCTTGATCTTTGTCGCCTATGATATGAACGGGAACGAAATCGCGGCGCGGGTGTCAGGGGAGGGTATCGCCCCGCACACGACGCGAGACCGCTCCCGCTTGACACGCCCCATTGGGACGGTCATGACGCTGCGCTTTGAGCCGCTGGACCGCCGATACGGACCTGCCCGCGACCAGAGAATCGAGTGGCAAGACAAGAAGACGTTTGACCGATGGGTCAACAGCGACGCGTCAGGGGTGCCGGTCAGTTTGCGCGAGCGGCTGCTCAAAAACAGCAGCGATGCGGCGCATGATTATCCCATCATTTTCCAAGCGACAGGGGGCGGTGGGGGTGGCAAGGTCACCAGCGGCAGCGTGAAGCCGAGCGGCGGGACGAAAACGAGCAGTGGCAGAGTAGAAGCAGGGGGCGGTGGCAGCGCGGGGAGCATCACGGGCGGAGCAAGCCCAACCCGCAGCGTGGTCAGTGCCGTCAAGGGCGATGAACCGATTCCCTATGAAGTCCTAAGTACGCGGCTTTTGACACCTGCCGAACTCAAGGACAAATCACCCAAAACGCTCGCCATCATGCGCAACTCCATCTTCGCACATCACGGTTATAAGTTCACGAAGAAGTTCTGGCGAGATTACTTCAAGAACACGCCCGCTGATAAGGCAGGCCAACCCTTGAACCGCTTTGAGGAAGCCAACCGCGAACTCATCGAAAAGGAAGAAGCCCGCAAAGGTAGATGGACGCCCCCATCATAAGTAGGGGCGACCCTCCGTGGTAGCCCAAGGGCGGACTTCGGGCTGGCAGGGACGCACCGCCCCTATTTCCAGCCTGTATAAAACAGAGCCTGTCCTGAGCGGTTAGGGGCGACCCTCCGTGGTAGCCCAATGGCAGGCTGGCAGGGGCTTTGGGCTGGCAGGGACGCCCGCCCCTACAATGTGTAGCAGGACTGGCAGAGATGCACTACCCCTATTTCCAGCCTGTATAAAACAGAGCCTGTCCTGAGCGGTTAGTAGGGGCGACCCTCCGTGGTAGCCCAAGGGCAGGCTTCGGGCTGGCAGGGACGCCCGCCCCTACAAATGTGCAGCGGGACTGGTAGGGATGCACCGCTCCTCCTACGCGGTTTTTTTCAGATAGGTTCTACGTGCGATTGGCGAGTGCCTATTCCATCATCCAGAACCACGAGGGACGGATGTGAGGCTTCAACGCCCTCCGAGAAAATACCTCGTTCGCCGCTGGGCAGCCGTGATTGTCCTCGGCGCGGTGGTCGCGCTGATGGAAATGCGCACACCGCTGCTGTCACAGAACGCGCAAAAGACAAAACCCAAGGTGGCGCCGACGACGCAGAAGCCTGCCGTGCTGTTGGTGCGCTGTCCGGACGCGTCGGCAAAAGTGTTCGTGGACGGTCAGGCAAAGGGCAAAACGCCTGCGTTGCTTTCCTTCCAAGGTTCAAAGAGGATAAACCTCTCAGTGCAAGCGGAGGGATTTCAGCCTTACACGGCGCAGGTCGCTGTGCAAGCGGGCAAGTGGAAAGCGATCAACGTGAAACTCATCCCGCAGAAAAGCGCAGCGTTACAGCGTTCCAACGTCCCAACGTCCCAACCTTCTAACGTGCCAACAGGGAAAGTTGTATGCATTGACCCGGGGCATCCGTCCGAAGTGCACGCGGGCAGCACCGTGCAGCATGGCACGACGGAGAACCACATCAACTGGGTCGTCGCGCTTAAGTTGAAGGGATTGTTGGAAAGGGAGGGGCTGAAAGTCGTCCTGACGAAAAACACGGAAGGGGAGTTTGTGAAGAACCGCCGGCGGGCGGAGATCGCCAACAACGCCGGGGCGGAATTAATGGTGCGCTTGCACTGCGACCACAGCGCGGCGGGGAGGGGTAGCGGGTTCACGCTCTACTATCCCGACCGCGCTGGCAAAAGCAAAGACGGAGACGTGGGACCATCCCCCTCGGTCTGCCAGAAGAGTGAGCAGGCAGCCCGGATACTGCATGAGAGTATGGCATCCCATCTCAAGGGAAGCCTCAAAGATAACGGCGTTAAAACCGACCGCCAAACGGCGGTGGGCAGCAGACAGGGCGCACTGACGGGATCCATTTACTCGCGGGTGCCAGTCGTCACCGTCGAGATGGTTTTCCTCAGCAACAAAAAGGACGCGGAGTTCATCAAAACAGAGGAAGGTCAACAAAAAATGGCGCAAGCGTTAGCGGACGGCATCGTGCGGTTCGTGAACCCCAAGCCATCAACGGCTCAAAGATGAAGGGGGAAGTAAGGGGAAGTAGGGGGAAGTAGGGGGAAGTAAGGGGAAGCCTTGTCACAGCCGTTTCCCCTTACTTCCCCTTACTTCCCCCTACTTCCCCTTACTTCCCCTCTAAACGATGTTCAACAGACTTCTCCAATTCTTCGGCATCGGCAGACCCCCCACGCCGTTCGTGTCGGTGAGTTCTAAAGGGCGGGGCAAAGAGAAGGCGCGTCTCACCCTGCACGCGCGGCGGGATTTGGACGTGCCGACGGAAGAGGCAGGACGCGATCAAGGCGCAGAGGTGGCGATCCCCGCTGATGTCGTGTGGGCGGGAAGAGACATTACCATCCCCGTCGCCAACCCCGGCGATGTGCCCAAATGGTATCGCGTGACGGTCACAGACTTGGGGCGGTCGGAATATGTCATCTACTCGTCCGACTTCGGCAAAATCACAGAGCAGGATTTCATTCGCCTCGACCCCGGCGCGCAGACGGAGTTCATCATTCAACTCCAACCCGACGGCGGGCGGCGTCATACGACCTCCCGGGTGTTTCACGTCTACGTCAGTGCGTTCGCACGGGAGAGCGAGCAGTCGCAGCGCAGCATCATTCGTCACAACCGCTACGAGTGGGCACCCGACCCCAGACCCGAGCAGATGGCGGTGGAGATGTCGCCCGACGTCATTGACCTCCGCCCGTGGAGCAAAGAGGCGCGGTGCAACGTGGCGTTCACCAACGGCTGTTACTTCCCCGTCTCCGTCGCCCTGCGCCTCGTCAAACAGGACGAAAACGAGAAGCCCCTGCCCAACGAAGAGCCGATTGTCTTTGAAGTCCCCGGCGCGATTGCGCCGCATCAGCGCGCAGAGGGTGAGTTCCGCATCCCCGTCAGCCGCAAGCCCTTTGAGCCGTTCGCCGTCCAGGCGGTTGCCGAGGCGCAAGTACAAGGCACGAACGACGTTTTCGACATCACGGCGGAACAACCCCTGCTGGTGCGCTACGTGCCGTTTCTCAAGGTGTGGAAGGATTGGGTGATGGTAGGCTGCCTCGCGGTGGTTCTCTGCTGGCTGATATGGGACGTGCCGATGTGGTGGACGACGCCCATCCTGCGCGTCAAACTCAACTTTGAAGGCGCTCCACCCGGCGAACTGCCGCCCAACGTGACTACGGATGACTTGAAGATTTTCCTCAAGCCTCACACGGCGCGCGACCTCCCGCTTGGCACGGCGGAGATAGCCGTCCCGCCCGCCGAGAAGAAAGGCACACGGGCAGAATACATCCTGCGCGGCTATCCCAAGCGCCCCCTGTTCTGTTTCCGCTGGAATCGGCGGATGCCGTTCCGTTTGCGGTTCGACTCCAAGAAGCTGGAAGCCTACGATTTTGAACCCGCCAAGAAAGGTGAGTTGGACTACCGCCAGCGGCGGCTGTTCCACTGGGAGTGGGTGACCACGCTGGAGCGCACCATCTCTCTGCGCCCGCGCGTCGCCGTCCGCGTCAACTTCGCCTTGAATGACATCACGCAGAACGACAAAGAGATTCGGGTGGTTTACATCATCAACGGGCAGGAAGGTCCGCCTAAGGTTGCCCGCGTCGAGGGCGGCAAGGCGGAGCCGCTGGAGTTTGACCTGACGAAAGAAGTGCCTGAAGGTCAGTCCGTCACCATCATCTTCAAGGCGCAAGGCGACCCGTCGAACCAAACGGCGGACAGGAAGTTAATCGGCGTCGAGCGGAGCAAGAAGCCGTTCAACGTGACGTTAGACTTTCAGAAGAATCCCAACATCGGCTACTTAAGCATCCCATCGTCCACGCCGATTGCCGTGCCGTTTTACTATCAGGTGGTGGATGCGACCAGCGGTGAAACGCTAAGCGAAGGCACATCGCAAGGCGAAGCCACCATGGCCCGCGTGCGCATGAAAGCGGCGAAGCAGGCGGTCAAAGTCAACCTCTACTCGCCTGACCGCCAGTTGCTGCTCAAGTCGGACACGGCGACTTTGGAGGTCGGGCAGACCGTGCCGTTCAAAGACTGGTCGGTGCCACTTTCGCCCGAAGGCGGCAGCAGCGAGCCAAGTGGCGAGAGACCCGACGATTTGGAGCCGATCAATCCAGATGCGGGACGATGAAGGCTCTGTCAGCGGATTTCGGTAGCGGATTAAGCGGATTACTTTCGTAGCAAATATTGAAGGCTGTCAGCGGATTTCGGTAGCGGATTAAGCGGATTAGTTTCGTAGCAAACATTGAAGGCTGTCAGCGGATTTCGGTAGCGGATTAAGCGGATTACTTTCGTAGCAAATATTCACATAATCCGTTGAATCCGCGACGAAGAAGATGCCGTCCTCGCCGTCCTTGGCGGCATTGGGCAGCGAACATTCACATAATCCGTTGAATCCGCGACGAAGAAGATTCTGTCCTCGCCGTCGTCGGCATTGGGCAGCGAACATTCACATAATCCGTTGAATCCGCGACGAAGAAGATTCTGTCCTCGCCGTCGTCGGCAGCATCGGGTAGCAAACGTTCACATAATCCGTTTAATCCGCTACCGAAATCCGCTGACAGAAAGCGATGAAACCCGCCGCACGAGTCACTGACCCCACCACGCATGGCGCGCCGCTGTCGCCCGGACCGGGCAGCCCGGACGTGCTGATTGCCAACCTGCCCGCCTGGCGCGCCATCATTGACCAGCACGCCTGCCCCGCCACCAGCGTCAGCGGCGCAGACGGCGTTGGGTCGGTCCTCATGGGCAGTCCAACGGTGTGGATTAACAATCAGATGGCGTGCCGTCAAGGGGATATTGTCGTGGAGAAGCCGGGGTTGGCGTTGGGTCCGGCAAACCCGATACTGATGGGCTGCCCGACGGTGTTGATTGGGGAGAGCGGCGTCGCCACTGGTGGAGGGGGCGCGCCATCGTCGCCGATGCCTTCGCCCAATGCCTCGCAAAATGCATCGAGGTCAAGCACGTCAGGAAGGGTAGATGAATCAGAGCGCTCCTTTTCACCTGAAGAAAAGCGCATCGCCGTTCTCCTTGCCGCAGAGGGCAAGAAGGTCAAGGCGCTCAAGGAGGACCCCGCTGCAAAGGGCAGACAGGCAGATGCGGAAGTCAATGGCGTGCGCACAGAGTTCAAAACCTTAGAGCCCGGCGCTACTGGCGCGACAGTAAAAAACACGATCAACGCCTCAATTAAACGGGGCGGACAAGCCCGGCACATCATCATTGACGCGCGAGGTTCCGGCCTAACGGAGGCCGAAGCAAAGAGAGGTTTAGCACGCGCTAAAAACATCACCCGCGGAAAGATTGACAGTGTTCGAATCATTGGCGATGAATTCGACCTCACGTCCACAGACTTCAAGTAGGAGGTGACAGCCATGGCAAAGAGCATAGACCTCTTTGTGGATGCCAAAGTGCCTCTGGTGATTTTCGCGCGAGAGATAGAAGGGCTCTTAGGGGTGAAGTTGCAGCGCGTCTTGGAGGCAGGGGAGACATGGTATGAGTTCCGCGATGACCACATCGCGTTGACTGTAGGGGAACATGACTTCGAAAATGACAGGGACATGAACTTTAGAGATTACCGTTACCATCTATCAATCAGAGCTCTCAACATCGCTACGGAAGAGGAACGTAAGACGTGGCGCGAGGGGTTTGCGCGATTCGCCTTCGAGAAACTGAAGTCAACAGGGAAGTATGGTCTTCTGTTAGTGGAGGACATCCAGAAGAGGTTAGACGAGTTCCGTCCTGAGCCCGCCCAAAGGCTCTAAAAAACAAATGGAAGCCTTCCAGCTCATGGATGCATCTTCCACAGGAGCATCGGCATACGTAGATCCCTCTTTGCCCTTCGCAACGCTCCCCGTGAACCATCCATCCCTGCGTCATCGGCGGCGTTCGGTCTCGCACCATACCTCAGTGCTTCATCGGAGGCGATTCGGCAGAGGAACTATGGATTTTTGAGTGGCAGGAAAACCGCGTCGTGCGGCGCATTGCTCCGCAAAAGAGTTCATGAGTTCATGGGGTCCATGAAGTTCACGAACCCATGAACTCATGAACGTATTGGTCGAGGGGGTGAAAGTTTATGCCAAAAGCAGTTGGGATTGATTTGGGAACCACGAACTCCGTCGTGGCGGTCGTGGAGAGCGCGGGGGCGGAGCCGACGGTGATTCCGTCAGCGGAGGGGGGTCGGCTCTGTCCGTCGGTGGTGGCGTTCACGAAGACGGGCGAGCGGTTGGTAGGCGTGCTGGCGCGGCGGCAAGCGACGCTCAACCCGGAGGGAACGGTCAACTCCATCAAGCGGTTCATCGGGCGGCGATACAGCGAGGTGGAGGCGGAACGGAAGATTGTTCCCTACAAGGTAGTGCCGGGGCGCAACGACGCCGCAACGGTGGAGATTGACGGCAAGCAATATACGCCCGAGCAAATCTCCTCCATCATCCTCCAGAAGTTGAAAGCCGACGCCGAAGCCTTCTTGGGGGAGGAGGTCAAGGACGCCGTCATCACCGTGCCCGCCTACTTCAATGACTCGCAGCGGCAGTCGACCAAGTTGGCGGGCGAAATCGCGGGATTCAACGTCCTCGCCATCCTCAACGAACCAACGGCGGCATCACTCGCCTACGGCTTGGGCAAAGGCAAAAACGAGAAAATTCTGGTGTGGGACCTTGGCGGGGGAACGTTCGATGTGACCGTGTTGGAAATCGGCGATGGCGTGTTCGAGGTCAAGGCGACCAACGGCGACACCCATCTGGGCGGCGACGACTGGGATGAGATGCTGGTCAATTATCTCGCCGACGAGTTCCAGAAGACGAACGGCATTGACCTGCGCAAAGACCGGCAGGCATTGCAGCGGCTGCGCGAGGCGGCGGAGAAGGCGAAGATTGAGTTGTCCTCCATGCTGCAAACCAACATCAACCTGCCGTTCATTACCGCCGACCAGACGGGGCCGAAGCATCTCGATATGGTCATCACGCGCCACCAGTTCGAGGACCTGACGCGCCCTCTGTTGGGGCGGTGCGTGGAGCCGTTCAAGCAGGCGCTGAAGGACGCGAAGTTGTCGGAGAAGGACTTGGACGAGGTGGTGCTGGTCGGCGGCTCGACGCGAATGCCCGCCGTGCAGGAGTTGGTCAAGAAACTGACGGGCAAAGAGCCGAATAAGACCGTCAACCCGGACGAGGTGGTGGCGGTGGGGGCAGCGATTCAGGCGGCGGCGTTGACGGGCAAAGGCGGAGCGACGCTGCCGGTGCTGGTGGACGTGACCCCGCTTTCGTTGGGCGTCGAGACGCAAGGCGGGGTGATGACGGTAATGATCCCGCGCAACACGCCCGTGCCGACCTCGAGGACGGAGGTTTACACGACGGCGGCGGACTTCCAGAGCAGCGTGGAGATTCACGTCCTGCAAGGCGAGCGCCCGATGGCGCGCGACAACCGCAGTCTGGGGCGCTTCCAACTGACCAACATTCCTCCCGCGCCCAAGGGCGTGCCGCAAATTGAGGTCACGTTCGACATTGACGCCAACAACATTCTTCGCGTCTCCGCTCGCGACCGCGCCACGGGCAAGGAAACCAAGGTGACGATTACGGGTTCAACTACCTTGACCAAGGCAGACGTGGAGCGCATGATGCGCGACGCCGAACTCCACGCGGAAGAAGACCGGCGGCGGAAGGAGGTCATCGAGGCGCGGCACAACGCGCAGAGCCTCGCGTCGCAAGTGGAGAACCTGCTCAAGGAATATGGCGACCGCATTCCCGCCAGCGATAAAGCCGAGGTCGAAGCCGCCGTTAAGCGGGTGCGCGAGTTGGCGACCTCCGAGGACCTCGACGCCATCCGCAGCGCGCACAGTCAACTGGAGGCGTCCTATCGCGGTGTGGGAGAACTCATCTATCGCATGGCGAGCGAGTCGCAGACGCAGGCGGCGAGCGACGAAGGCGCAGCCGCAAGCGGTGGGGCATAGGTCGACCAACGGATGACCCGTGACCAATGACCAGTGGTCTCGTTGTCCTGCGGTCAATTGTTATCCGTTGGCAAGTGAGGAGGGGTGAGGCGAGGTGCCAGACTACTACAAAGTGTTGGGTGTGGCGCGGAACGCGACGGAGGAGGACATCAAGCGTGCGTATCGCAAGTTGGCGAAGGAATACCAAGTAGCCGCCGCGCGGGGCGACCAAGAGGCGACCGAGAAGATGAAGCAAATTAACGAAGCCTACGGGGTCCTCAAGGACCCCGTCAAGCGGCAAGAGTATGATGGTATCACCCAACCTACAGCCAGAAGAACTGCGACGACTGGCGCAGGACCTCGTCGTTCCCCGACCGCGCCCAGCGCTGGGGCGACGATGCCTCCGATGGCTGGCGACCCACTGACGGCGTTTTTGAACCAGATGCGACAGCAGGCGGTGAGCAACGTGCGGGGCGCAGCGGGGGCGCCGCCGAGCGGCGCGACAGCCTCTCCCTCCGCGACGGCGTCGCGGGCTACGGCGCGAGCGGGGCGGGATGGAGAGGTCGAACTGCTGCTCACAGCAGAGGAGGCGCGGCAGGGAACCGTCAAGGTGTTGAACGTGGACGGGCAGCCAGTGCGCGTGCGCGTCCCACCGGGGCAGCGCGAGGGGTCAGTCGTGCCGCTGGTGCTGCGGGTGCGGCTCCGGCGGTAAGTCGCAAGGTTGTAGAGCCTAAGCAGAAACTTTCCCGTCCTTTTGCGGCGGTGCAGGCTACGATGACGATACGGGGGGTAGGGGAAGGTTTACTGTAATCCCGATAGCCACCGAGGGCGCCTTGCGCCGGGGGACGGGGAGGTTGTCGGAAAGACTGTTATTAGCGCGCCAGACGGCGGGGATTGATGCTTTCTGGGGAGAGCGACGCTCCTGGAGAACCGAGGGGTTCAGCGGGAGCCTTACCCTCCCATCCCAGCGGTTTGGCGCGCTAATAGTTTTTCTGGCGCCCTCAAAACGACGCGCGCCGTATTCGAAGGGACCTGATGCCCGGTTATTACGGCAGCCGAATTCCCCATGCCTTCAACTGCTCCATCGTGCGGTAATCCGTCAAATCCATCTGCAAGGGGGTGATAGAGATTTTGCCCTGCGAGATGGCGGCGATGTCGGTGCCGACTTCGGACTCGTCGTGCTGCGGCTGCCCGCCCCGCCACCAGTAGTCCACGCCGCGTGGGTCTTCGCGGGCGTGCATCTGATAAATCCACCGCCGGTGTCCCATGCGCGTGATGGCGACGCCTTTGATTTGCTCTGGGGGCAGCGCGGGGATGTTGACATTGAGGAAGGTGTTAGGCGGCAGCGACCGCTGCATCACTTGTTCGGCTAAGTGCCGGGTGAACTGCGCCGCGAACGTGCAGTCGTATTTCTTGTCCGTCACCAGCGATACCGCCACCGACTTCACGCCGAAAATCGCGCCTTCCATCGCACCTGCAACCGTGCCTGAATACGTCACGTCATCGCCGAGGTTCGGTCCGAGGTTGATGCCCGATACGATGAGGTCGGGTTGCACGTGCAGCGCCTCAATCGCCAGCGCCACGCAGTCGGCGGGCGTGCCGTTGCAGAGGTAGCCGTGCCAGCCGCTTTCCATCTCGATTTTCTCCAGGCGCAGCGGCTTGTGCAGCGTGACGGAATGACTGCACGCGCTGCGCGGGCGGTCGGGCACGACGACGAGGACCTCGCCGATTTGGGTCAACTCATGTCGTAATGGTCGCAGACCGACGCCGAACATGCCGTCGTCATTGGTGATGAGAATTGTCATGGATAATGCTGTTCACGGATGGCATGAATGACACGGATTATGCCGCTTCGCTTATGCGGCAGCCACAACGTCATCCATGCCATCCGTGAACAGGCTCTCACGCCAGCAAACCATACTCAATGCCTTCGACGAGCGCGCGTAGGCTCGCCTCGATGATGTTGGTGGAGACGCCGATGGTCGTCCACTCCCGCTGACCGTCGGAGGACTGAATGAGGACGCGCACTTTGGCGGCGGTGGCTTCGCGCACGTTGACGACGCGCACCTTGAAGTCGGTCAGTTTGATGTCGTTCAGATGGGGATAGAAGGGGCTCAAGGCGCGGCGCAGCGCGCCGTCGAGGGCGTGAACGGGACCGTCGCCCTCGCTGACAGTGAACTGCTCGGTGCCGTTGACGCGCATTTTGATGGTCGCCCAGATGGCTGCACGCCCGTCCAGTTGTTCGCAAAACACGCGGTATTCCAGAACTTCAAACAGGCGGCGATACTTGCCGGTGTGCCGCATGACCAGCAGGGCGAAGGAGGCGTCTGCCCCTTCAAACTCGTAGCCCTCGCTTTCCAGTTTCTTCACCTCGCGCACGATGGCGCGGACCTCGGGGCTTTTGTCCAGATCAATCCCCAACTCTCGGCTGAGGTAGCGGACGTTGCTGATGCCCGCCATCTCCGAGATGAGGACGCGGCGTTCGTTGCCGACGCGAGCGGGGTCAATATGTTCGTAGGTGCTGGGGTGCTTCATGACCGCGTCGGCGTGCATCCCGCCCTTGTGCGCGAAGGCGGTGCGTCCCACGAACGGCGCGCGCTCATCCGGCACGAGGTTGGCGACCTCGTTGACGAAGTGTGATAAAAAAGTCAGGTTGCGCAAACTGGCGTCGCTGACGCACTGCACGCCCATTTTGAGTTGGAGGTTGGCGATGATGGGCACGAGGTTGGCGTTGCCGCAGCGCTCGCCGATGCCGTTGATGGTGCCTTGCACTTGCGTCGCGCCGTGTTCCACCGCGATGAGCGAGTTCGCCACGCCCACGCCGCAGTCGTTGTGGCAGTGAATGCCCAGCGGCAACGCGGTGTGCTTCTTCACCTCGTCCATCACTGCCGCGATGTGGCTGGGCAGGCTGCCGCCGTTGGTGTCGCACAGCACAAGCACATCTGCACCCGCGTCCGCCGCCGCCGCCAACGTTTTCAGCGCATACTTGGGGTTCGCCTTGAAACCGTCAAAGAAGTGCTCCGCATCGTAGAT